>JAPLPC010000632.1 GCA_026400425.1 Hyphomicrobiales bacterium
CCGGCAGGTTATAGACCAGCGTCATGGTGCGGGCGCCGTCGCCGCCCCAATCGAAGCCGAGCGAGGGGCCCTGCCAGTAGACGCGCAGATCGCCGGCATTCTTGGTGTAAAGGGTGCCTTCGCCGTAGCGCAGGCCGGCGACGATGGCGCCGGAGCCTTCCTCACCCAGGATGTAGCCGTTCGGCAGGCCCCATTGGCTGACCGCTTTTTCGATCACCGACGCGAGGCCACGCGAGACATTGCCGAAAAAGCGATGGCCTGCACCGACCAGTTCGTCCGACCGGTAGGTGTCGGGCGCGTCGCGGCCGCGCTGCTGGGCCGCGGCCGGCAGCGTGGTCATCGTTATCGTGGCGAGTGAAATCGTGGCCAGCGTGAAGGCGGCAAGCGCCGACGCCGCCAGGCGTGATGCGAAGGTCATAAAAAGAACCCCTGGTATTCAATCTTGAGACCGCAGTTTAACCGGATGCTGAGAAGCGCGAGGTTTAATCGGCGGTCAATGCCCCGAGTCTGTACAATATCGGAATGAACTATGACGGCACAACGGCGGGATTGCTGCAAGATTGGCCGTGGAATGGCCATGATCGCGCTCCTGACGTCCCTGGTGCACCCATCCTGGGCCGGGACCAACGAGCGTATTGTCACCGATCGCTACAGCGGTCTGGCCATCGGCGGGTTTGATCCGGTCGCCTATTTCACCGATTCGGAGGCCCGGACTGGCTCGCCGGACCACGAACTGACTGAAGACGGTGCCGTCTGGCGGTTCAGCAATGACGGTAACCGGGCCGAATTCGTCAAACATCCCGAGATCTACGGACCGCAATTCGGCGGTTATGATCCGGTCGAGGTGGCGCGGGGGATTTCAATCGCCGGCAATCCGCGGCTGTGGCTGGTGACCGGCCAGCGGCTGTATCTGTTCGCGCGGGAAGACAGTCGCGCCGCCTTCGCAGCCGCGCCGGCCAAATTCCTGGCCACGGCGCAGCGGCAATGGCCGGGCGTGCAGGAACAGCTCGCGCGCTAGGTGCGCGCCGCCCGCTCGCCCCAGGCGATGAATTCCGGGACGATGAAATCCGCCCGCCGCCCGCCGAACTGCAGCTTCTGACCGTGGCTGTCGGCGACATGGCCGCCCGCCGCCACAACCACGGCGTGCCCGGCTGCAACGTCCCATTCACAGGTCGGCGACAGCCGTGGATAGATGTCGGCCTGGCCCTCGGCGACGCGGCAAAATTTCAGCGCCGAGCCGAATTCCTGCCGCTTGGCGCCGGGCCTGCTGGCGATGAAGGTCTCGCTGCGGATATCGCCATGCGATCGGCTGACGGCCGCAACCCAGGGCTGGCCCGCCGGCGGCATCGGCCTGGTTCGAATGGAGGTCGAGCGACCGATGGTAAGATCCGGTTTGATCTCGATGCGCTCCGCACCGCGCCCGAGCAGGCCGCGCCAGATCAGCCCCAGCGCCGGCGCCCCGACGATGCCGAATGTCGGCACGCCGTCCACCACCAGCGCGATATTGACCGTAAACTCATGCCGGCCGGCCACGAACTCCTTGGTGCCGTCGAGCGGATCGATCAGGAAAAAGGCGCCGGCATAGGACGGGCGGGCGAGAGGCAGCCGCTCCTCCGACAGCGTCGGAATGCCTGGGCACAGGCGTGCCAGCCCCTCGCAAATCACACGGTCGGCGGCGAGGTCGGCCTCGGTCACGGGCGAGCCGTCGGGCTTGCCTTCGACGGTCATGGCGTTCCGGTTGACGGCCAGAATGGCCGCGCCGGCCTGCACGGCGAGTTGCGTCAGCGGCTCCAGCAGCGCTTCAATATTGTCCATGGCGAGGTGCGGAAGCGAATCGGCGGTCATGGCAAGCTTTCGTATCTCGCTCGTGATTGCGGTCGTGTCATCCGCCGTGAAGCCCGGTGGGCGCCGGCGGTGGCCGGGCTGATCTGTGCAGTGTATCAAGCCAAAGAGCAAATGTTTGATTCGCCGTCCAAGTTCGCGGCTGCAGGAGCCTTATTCATGTCTGACGCACCTTCGCCCGGTCCGGCCCCCGACGCGCTCGAGCTTGCTGCGCTGCTGTCGTCGCGCGTCTGTCACGATCTGATCAGCCCCGTCGGCGCTATCGTCAACGGCCTCGA
>JAPLPC010000326.1 GCA_026400425.1 Hyphomicrobiales bacterium
CACGGCGCCGTCTTCGCCTTCTTCCGGCTCTTCGGCGGTGACCGCCTCGAGATATTCCGGCTCGCCCTGGGTCTTGAGATGGCGCACCACCTTCTCGACTTCCTCATCCGACACGAACGGGCCATGCACGCGCGAGATGCGGCCGCCGCCGGCCATGTAGAGCATGTCGCCGCGGCCGAGCAGCTGCTCGGCGCCCATCTCGCCCAGAATGGTCCGGCTGTCGATCTTCGACGTCACCTGGAAGGAGATGCGGGTCGGGAAGTTCGCCTTGATGGTGCCGGTGATGACGTCCACCGACGGACGCTGCGTCGCCAGCACCACATGCAGACCGGCTGCGCGCGCCATTTGCGCCAGGCGCTGCACCAGGCCCTCGATGTCCTTGCCGGCGACCATCATCAGGTCGGCCATTTCGTCCACGATGATGACGATGTAAGGCAGCGGCGCGAGATCGAGTTTCTCTTCCTCGTAGATCGCCTTGCCGGTTTCCTTGTCGAAGCCGGTGTGGACCGTGCGGGTGAGTTCTTCGCCCTTCTTGCTCGCTTCCACCAGACGCGCATTGTAGCCGTCGATATTGCGGACGCCGAGCTTGGCCATGCGCTTGTAGCGCTCTTCCATCTCGCGCACCGCCCATTTCAGCGCGACGACGGCCTTCTTCGGATCGGTCACCACAGGCGTCAGCAGATGCGGGATACCGTCATAGACGGACAATTCAAGCATCTTCGGATCGACCATGATCAGGCGGCACTGATCGGGCCGCAGACGATAGACCAGGCTGAGGATCATGGTGTTGATCGCCACCGACTTACCCGAGCCGGTGGTGCCGGCGATCAGCATATGCGGTGTGCGCGCGAGATCGATGATGATCGAATCGCCGCCGATATTCTTGCCGAGGCACAGCGGCAGCTTGATGCTGGCGTCGTTGGTGTCCTGCACGGTCAGCAATTCGCGCAGGTAGACATTTTCGCGATGCTGGTTCGGCAGTTCGATGCCGATCGCATTACGACCGGGCACCACGGCGACGCGTGCCGACAATGCGCTCATGGAGCGCGCGATGTCGTCGGCGAGGCCGATCACGCGCGACGACTTGATGCCAGGGGCAGGTTCGAGTTCGTACAGCGTGACGACAGGGCCGGGATTGGCTTTGACGATTTCGCCGCGTACGCCGAAGTCCTGCAGCACGCCTTCCAGCGCGCGCGAATTGGCTTCCAGCTCGGCCTTGCTGAGCGGCTTACGATCGGCGGCCTTCGGCGCGGTGAGCATGCCGACGGAGGGCAGCTCAAACTTGCCGTTGTTGTTCTTGCGGACAGGCTCTTTCGCGGCAGGTTTCTTGCGCGCCTTGGGAGCGGGCTCTTCCTCGACCTCTTCTTCCTCTTCGTCCTCGTAGCTCGCTTCTTCGTCCGCGTACTCGTCCTCGTGCTCACCCTGCGGCGCGATCGGCGGACTGGCGCGGCGGCCGCCAAGCGTGGGCTCCTGGCGTTCGAAGCCGGCCACGCGCGGTTCGGCGCTAGAGGTGACGAATTTGGCATAGAGGAACGCCAGCACGCGACCGACGCGCGCCTTGATGCTCATGATGCCATGGAAGAACCAGCCGAGCGACACCGCGAAGGAGCGGCGATCCTTTTCCTCATCGACGTCCTCGAAAGGCTCGTCGTCGACGTCGTCGATCTCCGGGAAGGCTTCCTTCTCCTTGGCGCCATAGCCGCAGGCGATCACGAAGGTCGCCGTCATCAGCGAACAGAACAGCGTGCCGAGGACGAAGCGATAGATAAAGCCGACCGGCCCGAACACCACCGCCGGCGCGCGAAACAGCGCATCGCCGACCACGCCGCCGACGCCGGTCGGCAGCGGCCATGAGCCGCCATGCTGCCAGCAACTGGCAAAGCCCGAGGCGAACACGGTGCACAGCAGCCAGCAGGTCAGCCGCAGCGCTTCGCGGTCGAAATGCCGATGCGTCATCATGCGCCAGCCCCACACCGCGATGGTGAGGATCATCATGATGGCGCCGAGACCGAGGATCTGCATCAACAGATCCGCGCCGATCGCGCCGGGATAGCCGACGACGTTGCGGATGGCCCGCGAGGTCGCATGCGACAGGCTCGGGTCCTGCACCGACCACGTCATCATCGCCGCCGCGGCGATACCGGCGATGCCGATCAGGCCGAAGCCCATGAGTTCGCGCAGCCGCCGGCCCAGCGCCTCGCGCAGCGAGGCGGGCAGGTGCCCGACCAGAGGGATGACACGTTCGATCGTGGTGCTCATATGTGCTGCGCGCCCCTGCGATCAGCCGAGAATCTTGACGAGGCGATGCAGTGCCTCGGCGGTGGTATCGCTGTCCTGAACCATGGCGATCCGGATATAGCCGGCGCCCGGATTGCTGCCGTCGGGCTGCGTCCTGGCCAGGTAACTGCCGGGAACGACGCGAACGCCGCCGTCTCTGTAAAGCCGGACAGTGGCCTCTTCGTCGCCGCCGGATTTGGTCACATCGAGCCACAGACAGAAGCCGCCGGCCGGCCTCTTGTAGCCGTAACGCGAGCCCAGGATCTGATCCGCGAGATCGAATTTCAGCCCGTAGAGCCGGCGGTTCTCTTCCACGTGGCTCTCGTCGCTGTAAGCCGCGATCGCCACCTGCTGCAGCGGCACTGGCACCTGCGGCGCCGCCACATTCCGCAATTCGTGGAAGGCGCCCAGGAATTTTCGGTCGCCCGCAACGAAGCCGACGCGCATGCCGGGCAGATTGGAGCGCTTCGACAGCGACTGGAAAGCGACCACGTTCTGAAAATCATCCCCCGCATGAGCCAGCATGCTGCCGGGAGCTTCGCGGGTATAAATCTCCGAATAGCATTCGTCGGACAGCACGATAAAACCATGCTTCACGCTAAGTGCATGAAGTTGCGTGAAATAGTCCGGTGTTGCGACGGCGCCTTGGGGGTTGGCGGGTGACGCGACGAAGATCGCCACCGTCCGCCGCCAGATTGCGTCATCGATGGCAGCGAGATCCGGCAGGAAGCCATTCTTGAGCGTCGTGGGCAGGAAAATCGGCTCACAACCGGCCGCCCGCGCGCCTGCGCCATAGGCCGGGTAAAACGGATTCGGCAGCAAAATCGCAGGCTTGCCGTCGCGGGGGGCGACATAACGGGCAGCAGCGATGGCGGCGAAAAACAAACCTTCGCGGCTGCCATTCAGCACCAAGACCTCCGTCTCCGGAGCGACCGCCCGCGAGTCATTGATGTGCTTTGCCAAAACAGGGCCGACGAAATCCGGCACCGGATGCTGCGGCTCGCCCAGCGACAGCGTGATCAGCGGCAATCCGGGTTGATAGGGCGCCAGCAATTCCGTCAGCCGCGCAAATGGCGAGCGCTCGCCATCGGCCCCTGCCGAGGTCCTGGACACACCATGCAACTGCGCGGGATTGGTGGAAGACATCGGAAAAACGCCCGTACTTTCAACACCGCCGACCGCCCCATGAGATCGGCAGAAATGGGATCAGACCACCATAGATACGGCGAGGTTAAGGCCCGATTAACCATGGACGGGTGGGGGCGCAGTTGCGAGATTGATGTATAGTCGATTGCGTTCGATCGGAGGTTGGCTATGTCAAAAACAAAGGTCACCGAAGATGGTGTGCTCACCATTCCGAAGCCCGTTCTCGATCAAGCGGGCATCGCCCCGGGTAGCGAAGTTGCGTTTCGATATGCAGCGAATGGCAGCGTTGTGATCGAACAGCTGAGAGAGGCAAAGCCTCCTGATCCGGACCGCTTCGAGAAGGTGCGTGGCATCGCCGGGCGCGGTCCATCGACCGATGAGATCATGGCCGAGTTGCGCGGAGACTGAGCCGTGACGCTGGTCGATGCAAATGTGCTGATCGACCTTTTCATCGACGATCCGGTTTGGTCCGCCTGGTCTTTATCGCGACTGCGGGAGGGATTTGCGCGCGGGCCGCTCCTGATCAACGATGTGATCTACGCCGAATGCTCGACCCGCTTCGATACGGTTGATGATTTCGACGCCGCGCTCATAACGGCTGGCGTGACGATGCAATCGACACCGCGCGCTGCGCTGTTCGCTGCCGGCAAAGCCTACCGTCAATATCGCCGCTCCGGTGGCCCGCGAACCGGCGTGCTATCGGATTTCTTCATCGGCGCTCACGCTGCTGTCGAAGGCATCCCTTTGCTGACACGTGACACGCAACGATACCGGACCTATTTCCCCACAGTCACTTTGATTTCGCCCGACGAAGACGGCGTGTGATCAAATCCAAAAAGTGAAGGGCCCCAGCTTGCGCTGGAGCCCTTCGACGATCGGGACATTGCCGGGTATTGCCCCGATCGATCCGGAGGCTCCGGCGTCGCGGCGCCGGAGCGATGCGCTTACATCTTGTAGGCGCGTTCGGTGTGCTCGGTGACGTCGAGGCCTTCGCGCTCGACTTCGACCGTGACGCGCAGACCGACGATCACATCCACGACCTTGAACAGGATCGCCGAGCCGATGCCGGAGAACACCAGCGTCAGCAGCACGGCCTTCGACTGAGCCAGCATCTGCGTGACCATGTCGTAGTCGCCGATCTTGCCGGCCACATAGTCCATCACGCCGGTGCCGCCGAGGGCCGGGTTGACCAGGATGCCGGTGCCGAGCGCGCCGATGATGCCGCCGACGCAGTGGACGCCGAACACATCGAGGGAGTCGTCATAGCCGAGCGAGTTCTTGATGGTGGTGCAGAAGAACAGGCAGACGATGCCGGCGATCAGACCGAGCACCAGGGCGCCCATCGGGCCGGAGAAGCCAGCGGCCGGAGTGACGGCAACGAGGCCGGCAACCGCGCCCGAAGCAGCACCCAGCAGCGACGGATGTCCCTTGGTCATCCATTCCGCGAACATCCAGGCCATGGCCGCAGCAGCGGTGGCCAGGAAGGTGTTCACCATGGCGAGACCAGCGCCGCCGCTGGCTTCGAGGTTCGAACCGACATGGAAGCCGAGCCAGCCTACCCACAGCAGCGAGGCGCCGATCATGGTCATGGTCAGCGAGTGCGGAGCCATCAGCTCCTTGCCGTAGCCGGTGCGCTTGCCGATGATCAGGCAGCCGACCAGGCCCGCGATACCGGCATTGATGTGCACCACGGTGCCGCCGGCGAAGTCGAGCGCGCCCCACAGGAAGATCTGGCCGCTATCGGCCATCACTTCATCGAGCTTGGCCTGAGCTGCAGCCTTCGCATCGGGAGCCGCGGCAGCAAGAGCCTTGGCAGCTGCGACGATCGCATCCGGACCGGCCCAGTACCAAACCATGTGGGCCATCGGGAAGTAGATCAGCGTGACCCAGAGCGGCACGAACAGCGCAACGGCTGCGAACTTGGTACGTTCTGCAAAGGCGCCGACGATCAGCGACGGGGTGATCGCTGCGAAGGTCATCTGGAAGCAGAAGTAGACCATTTCCTGCACGGCGACGTCGGCCGTGAACGTAGCGGCCATGGAGTCGGTCGTGATGCCGGCCATGAAGACCTTGGAGAAGCCGCCGATGTAAGCGGAGCCGCCGGTGAAGGTGATGCTGTAGCCGTACACGGCCCAGATGATCATGACGATGCAGACGGTGTAGAGGATCTGCATCAGTACCGAGAGCATGTTCTTGGAGCGGACCAGGCCGCCGTAGAACAGCGCGAGGCCGGGGATGGTCATCAGCAGCACGAGGACTGTCGAGGTCATCAGCCAGGCGTTGTCGCCCTTGTTGATCGCAGGATCGGCGTGAGCCGCAGTTGCGGCAAACAGGCCGACGGCAAGTGCCGCCAATCCCGCGCCAGATGGACGCTTGAACGTCATGAGTTTGACTCCTGAATAAAGAAACGAGGTGAGCGTTGAGAGGGGATAAGTTGTCGAATGGTGTGGCCGGGATGCTGGCGCTTACAGCGCCGCGGCGTCGGCCTCGCCGGTGCGGATACGAACGGCGTGCTCTAGGCTGATGACGAAGATCTTGCCGTCACCGATCTGGCCGGTCTTGGCGGCCGCGGAGATCGCATCGATGGTCTTGTCCACCTGGTCGGAGGCAACCGCGACTTCGATCTTGATCTTCGGGAGGAAGCTCACTGCGTATTCGGCGCCGCGATAGATTTCCGTATGGCCCTTCTGGCGGCCGTAGCCTTTGACTTCCGTCACCGTCAGACCGTGAACGCCAATGGCGGTCAGGGCATCACGGACTTCCTCAAGCTTGAACGGCTTGATGATCGCCATAACAATTTTCATGGGTCCTATCCCCGCTGGGCCCGACGAGTGGTCGGGCGATCTCGACTGAGGTTCCCACGCGGAGAAATTCACAACGCGGTCGCAGCCTTACGCGATAGAATCAAATGCCGTGCCAACTCATTGAACACGTCTAACCGCTTGTGAAGTTGCGGCTTTTCCCGCTTTGCAACATAAGGCGCTGCGTGCGCTATTCGGTCGCGCCCAAAGACTAGCCAGCTGTGCCTTAAAGAATGGCATGACAGGGTGCCGACACAATCTTGCTTAGCCGACAGGCAGCACCAAGGTATTCCGCCACGCAGATTTCGGGCAGATCGCGCGGAAATGGCTATTTTGCAGGCCAGCTCAGCTCCTGCGAGCAGGAGAGCTGTTGCTCAATCAATCCGAAATCGCTTGGCAGTGAAGCTTCACAGCGCGTCGCTATCCGTTTCGCCGGTCCGGATCCGCAGAGCGCGGTCGATCGGGGTGACGAAGATCTTGCCGTCGCCGATCTGGCCTGTGCGGGCGCTCGACGAGATCACTTCGACGGTCTGATCGGCAAGGCTGGAATCCACCGCGATCTCGAGCCGCAGCTTGGGCAGGAAATTCACGACATATTCGGCGCCGCGATACATTTCCGTATGGCCCTTCTGCCGGCCATAGCCCTTCACTTCGGTCACGGTCATGCCGTGGATGCCGATCGCGGTCAGAGCCTGGCGCACCTCGTCGAGCTTGAACGGTTTGATGATCGCGACGACGAGCTTCATGACAGGCATCCTGGGTGGGCAATCCGGGCCATGCTTACGCAATCATGTGACGGAAGGCCATAGGCCAGCTGCGCGCGACCGTCCGCCGGATCGGTCACAGAGAGCAGACGCCGCCGACATAGGCCCGGCGCTGCCGCGTGATGCTGACCCGCTCGAATAGCCCGGCTGTCGTGAACGGATCGGCCGCGATGAAAGCCTCGGCTTCGGCACGGTCCTCGGTATCGAGCACATAGATGCCGCCGCCCATGTCGCTGCCGTCGTCATGCAGCTTGGCGCCACAGGCGAGCAGCTTGGTCGCGTGTTCGGCCAGAAAGCCGAGATGTGCCGGCCGGTGCTGAGCACGGATGGCCTGGCTATCGGGCTTGTCCCAGGTCTCGATGACATATGGCATGGCGGTCGATCCTTCAGCTCTTCGGCTTCTCGCGGCGCTCGCGCACCGATCCCTCTTGCGCGACGGATGCGACCAGCGTGCCGTCGGGTTTGAAGATCATGCCGCGGGCGAGGCCGCGACCATTCTGGGCGCTCGGGGAATCCTGGCTGTAGAGCAGCCATTCATCGGCACGGAACGGGCGATGGAACCACATCGCGTGGTCGAGGCTCGCGGCGATCGCCTGGCCGTCGAACAGCGTGCGGCCGTAGCGCGACATGATGGAATCGAGCAGCGAGAAATCCGACGCATAAGCCAGCGCGCACATATGCAGCGCCTGGTCGTCCGGCAGTTTGGCGGCGGTGCGAATCCAGAAATTGATACGGCCGTCGGGAATTTTTTCGCCGGCATAACGCTGAAATTCTACCGGGCGCAGTTCGATCGGGCGGTCGCTCTCGTAATAGCGGCGAATGTAATCCGGCATCTTCTCGATGATCGGATCCTTCGCCAGTTCTTCGGCGGAGAGCCTGTCCGGGGGTGGTACGTCGGGCATCGGATCGAAGTGATTGAAACTGTCTTCCTCCTCGGCATGGAACGACACCATCATCGAGAAGATGGCCTGGCCATGCTGGATCGCGGTGACGCGGCGGGTGGAATAGCTCTTGCCGTCGCGCAGGCGCTCGACCTCATAGATGATCGGGATCTGCGGATCCCCGGGCAGAATGAAGTAGCAATGCAGCGAATGCGGCATTCGGCCTTCCACCGTGCGGACCGACGCCACCAGGGCCTGGCCGATGACCTGGCCGCCGAACACGCGCTGCCAGCGTGTCTTCGGGCTGCGACCGCGGAACATGTTCACCTCGAGGGTCTCGAGATCGAGGATGTCGATCAGATCGATCAGGCTCTTGGACATGGTCTGGTCCTTCGTAAAATCGTGCGGTCGGCGAGGTGACGGGAGATCGACCAAAGCCGTTGATCCAGATCCTGGTTCCGCGGCCTTGTTTCGCATCCTGTTTCGCCCAGCTATAAGCGCGTGGCAACAGCGGGAACGGGTATCATGGCGGCACACAAGGGCCAAAAAGCAATCGTCATCGGCGGCGGCGCGTTTGCCGGGCTCGCGCTGGCTCTGGCGCTGCGCCAGGGGCTGGGGCCGGATGTGCCGGTGATCGTTGCCGATCCCGCGCTGGCGACCCGGCCGAGCAAGGATCCGCGCGCCACCGCCATTGTCGCCGCCTGCCGCCGGTTGTTCACCACGCTCGGCGTCTGGGATGCCGTGGCTGCGGAGGCACAGCCGATCCTCGATATGGTGGTGACGGATTCCAAGGTCGATGACGTCACCCGGCCGACCTTTCTCACTTTCGCAGGCGAAGTCGAGCCGGGCGAACCCTTTGCCCATATGGTCGAGAACCGTCGTCTGATCGACGAGCTGGTCCAGCGCACGGAGGCGGCGGGCGTCGATTTGCGTCCGACACCGGTGACCGGATTCGACGCGCGGCCCGATGGCGTCAGCGTCACGCTCGGCGACGGCAGCGTGATCGAGGCTGCGCTTCTTGTGGCTGCAGACGGGGCGCGCTCGAAGCTGCGCGAACGGGCGGGCATCGCGACTCATGGCTGGGATTACGACCAGGCCGGTATCGTCGTCACCGTCGGCCATGAGCGCGATCATGAAGGCCGTGCGGAAGAACACTTTCTCCCAGCCGGGCCGTTCGCGATCCTGCCGCTCAAGGGGCATCGCTCATCGCTGGTATGGACCGAAAAGCGCCGGGAGGCCGATCGCATCGTCGCGCTCCCAGGGGGGGAATTCCACGCGGAGCTGGAACGTCGCTTCGGCCTGCATCTCGGCGAGACCACAGCCCTCGACAAGCCGCGCGCATTTCCACTCGGCTATTTCGTCGCGCGCTCCTTCATCGGCGAGCGGCTGGCGCTGATCGGCGACGCCGCCCATGTGATCCATCCGATCGCGGGGCAGGGGCTCAATCTGGGCCTGAAGGACGTCGCCGCGCTGGCGGAGAGCGTCGTCGATGCGGCGCGGCTCGGGATCGATTTCGGCCAGGCCGACGTGCTGGAGCGCTATCAGCGCTGGCGTCGCTTCGACACCATGAGCATGGGCGTCGCCACCAACGAACGATCTGCCCTTCGTGCGCGGCATTCGCGACATCGGACTGGGCATCGTCGATCGCCTGCCGCCGCTGAAGGGAGCGTTCATCAAGCAGGCCGCGGGATTGTCAGGGGAAGTGCCGCGGTTGCTGAAGGGCGAGGCGCTGTAACTGTAGCTTAGGGCGGATGACGCTTACGCTCATCCGCCCTGCGGCTCCAACCTCAATCGATCTTCCGCGCCTCTTCCGGCAGCATGATCGGGATGCCGTCGCGGATCGGATAGGCCAGTTTGGCCTGGCGCGAGATCAGCTCCTGACGCGCAGCATCGAATTCGAGTTGGCCCTTGGTCACCGGGCACACCAGAATTTCCAGCAGCTTCGGATCGGTGCCGTCCGGTTGTTCGGTCGGGGTGTTCATGTCGGGCTCCGTTACTGCAGCGGTGGATCGCCGCTGGTGCGTTTCTTGGCGAGATCCATCTCGGTGATGGCGATCAGGATTTCGGCGCGGGTTTTCAGGTCCGGCGCTTCCAGCATCGCCTGCTTCTCCGGCGGACCATAGGGCGACATCATCGCCAGTGCATTCACCAGCGCCTCGTTCGGCGCTTTGCGGATGCCGTCCCAGTCGACCTTGAGATTGTTGGCCTTCAAAAAATCACCGAGCACGGCAATCAGCGCGTCGCGGTCGACGTCGTCTTCGCCTTTACGGGCGGTGAAGTCATCGACGAACGGGAAGTAATCGACCTTGCACTGGCGGTACTGCGTCAGCACCGACAATTCCTCGACCACCTCGAAGCGCGACACGCCGGTGAGTTCGAGAATGTAGCGGCCATCGCCGGACTCGGCGAGCTGAGTAATGCGACCAACGCAGCCGACCTTGAACAGCGCCGGGTGATCTTCATCCGGCGAATGCAGTGCATCCGGCTGGATCATGCCGATCAGGCGATGGCCGTCGCGAAAGGCGTCGTCCACCATTGCCAGATAGCGCTGCTCGAAGACGTTGAGCGGCATCTGGCCGCGCGGCAGCAGCAGCGCGCCCGGCAGCGGAAACACCGGAATCACCTCCGGCAATTCGGAGGGGCCGCGATAGTCGGCATTGATGGGCATGTCCGGCCTCGCTTGGTGAAAGACTGTCGATCAGGCGAACAGGATCGTCGAGAGACGGCGGCGACCGTCAACGGTTGCGTCGTCCATCGGGCCCCAGGCCTCGAAGAATTGCAGCAGCTGCTTGCGAGCACCGTCGTCGTTCCATTTACGGTCGCGTTTCACCACTTCGAGCAGATGGGTGACCGCCTGCTCGCGCTGTCCGGCGGCGTTGAGCGCCACCGCGAGATCGAACTGGGCCTGATGGTCGAGCGGATCGGCGGCGACCTTGGCTTCGAGTTCGGTTACCGGGCCGAGCGCGCTGGCCTGTTCGACGAGGTCGATCTTGGCCTGCACGGCGGTCACGGCGGCATCCTCGCGCTTGGCGGCGGGGACGAGCTCGAGCGTCTGCTTGGCCTGTTCGATCGCGCCAGTCGCGACGTAGCAGCCGGCGAGGCCGGCGATGGCAGCGATATTGGTCGCGTCGGTGGCGATGATCTCGCCATAGATCGAAGCCGCGGTGGCCGGATCGCCTTCGGCGAGGATGCCCTCGGCTTCCTCCAGCAGTTCGGCGGTGGTCGGCTCGGCGCCGGGGCGGCCGGCGGTGAGCTTATCGATGAAGGCCGTGATCTGGCTTTCCGGCACGGCGCCCATGAAACCATCGGCCGGGCGGCCATCGACGAAGGCGATCACGGCCGGAATCGACTGGATGCCCATCTGACCGGGCACCTCCGGGTTCTCGTCGATATTCATCTTCACCAGCTTGACCCGGCCCTTGGCGGCGGTCACGGCCTTTTCGATGATCGGGGTCAACTGGCGGCAGGGGCCGCACCACGGCGCCCAGAAATCGATCAGCACGGGCTGGTGCTTCGATTCCTCGATCACGTCCTGCATGAAGCTGTGGGTGGTGGTGTCCTTGATGAGAGCGGTACCTGCCTGCGGCGCGGCGCCGCTTTGTTCCATGATGGTCACGTCAACCTCACCTGTATCGGAGAATTTCTGCGCGCTTCTAGCACGCCCGAAGCGGTTTAAATGGCGTCGGTGGCAGTAATTTGCAATCGGGCCGAACCGGCCACATCGTCGCGAATGTCGCCGCCGGCCCAATCTGCCCGTATCCGGCGCAATCTGGCCCCCGTGCGTGCCAAAAAGCCGTCAAAACCGCCATTGACGGAACTTGGCATATTCCTTCGTCTTTCTGTTGCAATCGCCGCCGGCATTTGGCATATGTCCGCGCGTCGGCAACGCACCACCGTTGCCGTTCTCGGATGCGGGTGTAGCTCAGTGGTAGAGCACGACCTTGCCAAGGTCGGGGTCGAGGGTTCGATACATGTCATCGTTATTGCTAAATCAGCCGCCGGCTCCGCCGCCATGTGGCCGTATTGTCGCGTGTGAATCCATCGCGCTTGAAATCAGGCCGGGTTGCGCAGACAATCGCCCGCATACGGATGCGAGACGAAAATGCCGTCGACAACGGATTCCAATCTGGAGATCGCCAGGCGCGCCAATGACGAGGCGCGGGCCGATTTCGCGACCTGGCTGATGATGTCGAAGCTGAACAGCACCGACGCGTTGCCGCAGGAAGCCCAGACTTTCTTTGCCGGCTATCTTGCCCTCGCCGCGCGTGGCAAACAGTCCGAATCCGCGGCAGCCGAGACGACCATCAAGACCGTCTATCGCCATTATTACTCCCGCATGGGCGGCACCGGCACGGCGCCGGTCATCAAGCCGGTTCCGAAACCAAAGCTCATGTCCGACAACCATTCGAACGACCGTGACAACGTCACGCCTTTCCGCCGCATCAAGCCGGACAAGCCGCCGCCGCGCGAGAAGAAGAAGATGCCGGTGGCGTTGATCTTCATCGGACTGATCGTGCTCGCCGTGGCGTGGCGCTTTTTGAGCAAGGGTAGTTTGTAAGCTCCGCTCTGCCTTCTATGACGATCATGTCCGCAAGGACGCACCATGAAGCTGCATTACTCTCCCGAGACCGATAGTCTTTATATCGAGCTGAAGATGGTCCCTGGTGTGGAAACCCGCGAGATCGTCTCCGGTCTCGTCGTTGATCTCGATGCCAACGGTGACGTCGTCGGCTTCGACATCGACCAAGCGTCGAGCAAGCTGGACCTGTCTCGGGTCGAAACGATTGCCTTGCCTGCGGTGAATGCTGCAGAATAGCAAGCGCGACACATCCCGCATCGCAACTAACAAATCGCACGCCTGTCACACACGCGTGTGGTCGCATCGTTGCGCTTTCCACCTGCGACATTTGTGCTAGCATCGCGTCGTCTGTTTCAAACGGCAGACCAATAAAGTTCGTCTCGAACGATCCATAAACATAGCAGCTCCAGTTTTCCTTACAGGCAAACCCGCTGCACAGGGGAGTGAACGCGATGAAATCGATGTCCGGTCGATCAGCCTTTGCGCGATCCGTTCTTGCGGGATTTGTTCTCGCATCCGCCTTCCTCGGCTGCGTGAGCGCTGTCAGCCTTGTCGGCGTGACGGATGCCAGCGCCCAGCAAAAGCTCAAGAGCTACAAATCAGACACCAAGGATTTCTGGACCAACCCGCCCGACGACTGGTTCCTCGGCGACGAGACCGAAGCGCAGAAGGGGCTGGCGCCGCCGTCCGGCCCGCCCACCGGCGCCTCGGACAAAGAACTCGCCGACATGATGAAGAAGATCAAGCTGCCGGCGGGCTTCAAGATCGAGGTCTATGCGTCCGGCGTGCTGGCCGCGCGGCAGATGGCATGGGGCGACAACGGCACGCTGTTCGTCGGCTCGTTCGGCATCGGCAATGTCTATGCGATCACCGACAAGGGCGGTAAGAAAGAGGTCAAGACGATCCTCAAGGGCATGAAGATGCCGACCGGCCTCGCCTTCCGCGAAGGCGCGCTCTATGTGATCGATATCGACAAGCTGATCCGTTACGACAATGCGGAAGCCAATCTCGACAATCTCGGTCAAGGCAAGGTCGTCTATGACGACATGCCGTCTTATGTCGCGCATGGCTGGAAATATCTCGCGCCCGACAAAGACGGCTGGTTCTACGTGCCGTTCGGACCTCCCTTCAATATCGGCATTCCGCCGACCTCGTTGTCGCAGATCCGCCGTGTCGATCCGAAGACGGGTAATGCGGAGATCGTTGCACTCGGCGTGCGCAACTCGGTCGGTGGCGACGTCGATCCGCGCACCGGTAAATACTGGTTCACCGAAAATGCGCGTGATTGGGTCAGCGACGACATGCCGAGCGACAAGCTTAACATGATCTCGAAAATGGGCGAGCATTTCGGCTATCCCTATTGCCACCAGGGCGACATGCCGGATCCGAAATTCGCCATGGGGCACAGCTGTTCGGAATTCACGCCGCCGGTGCTCAATCTTGGTGCCCATGTCGCGCCGCTCGGCATGAAGTTCTACACCGGCGACATGTTCCCGGCCGAATACAAGAACAACATCTTCATCGCCGAACATGGTTCGTGGAATCGGCACAAGTATCAGGGCGCCCTGATCAAGCGCGTGATCGTCGGCCCTGACGGCAAGAACGCCAAGCAGGAAAACTTTGCCACCGGCTGGATCGAAGGCGATCAGGGCTATCTGGGCCGCCCCGCCGATGTGGTGCTCGCGAAAGACGGTGCGCTACTGATCGCGGACGACTGGGCCGGTGCGGTGTATCGGATCAGCTACGCGAAGTGACGTCACGAAGACGTAGGGTGGGCAAAGCGCAGCGTGCCCACCACTACAGTCCGAGAGGATGACGGTGGGCATGGCGCTACGCGCCTTTGCCCACCCTACATGTTTTGAATGGATCGTTGGATCTTTGGAATGCGCATGGTTCGATACGCGTTGCTTTTCGTCGCTGCGTCACTGCTCGGCCTGTCACCCGCCCTCGCTGCCGATATCGCTGCCGGCAAGGAGAAAGCTCAGCTCTGCGTCGGCTGCCACGGCGACAACGGCATCTCGTCAATGGAGAATGTTCCGTCGCTGGCCGGCCAGCCGGATGCGTTCACGCAGTGGCAGTTGATCTTCTTCCGCGCCGGCACCCGCAAGAACGAGCAGATGCAGCCGATCGTGGAGCAGCTCGACAATAACGATATCCGCAATCTCGGTGCTTACTTCGCGTCGCTGCCACCGCCGGACAAGAAGCCGGACGACAATCCGGATCTATCGGCCAAGGGCAAGCAGGCCGCGGCGGGCCGGCGCTGCGCATCGTGCCATCTGGATAGCTTTGCCGGCACCAAGGCCGTGTCGCGCATCGCCGGCCAGCGCGAGGATTATCTCGTGAAGGCGCTGCGCGACTACAAATCCGGCGTCCGCGCCGGCGGTGGCATGGCCGCCATGGCCGACGTGGCCTATTCGCTGAGCGAGGAAGAGATCGAAGCGCTCGCGCATTATCTGGCGCATTTGTAGCGATCGTAGCCATCCGGCAGAGCCAGCTTCTGGCCCTCATTCCGAGGAGCCGCGAAGCTGCGTCTCGAAGAACGGCCGGAATCACCGGCGACATCGCGACTCATGGTTCGAGACGCGCGCAAAAGCGCGCCCTTACCATGAGAGCGGAAGATTACTTCCGCTGATTCTCATATGCCTTGAGATGCGTGTAGATCATCCGCAGCCGCGGTACCGCGACCTTGGCGGCATCGGCGCGGGCGATCATGTCGCCGATGATCTGGTCGGCTTCGATGGCGGAGCCATTGAGGATGTCGCGATACATCGATGCCGTCAGCTTCGAGCCTTCGGCGGTCAGCATGCCTTCGGTGCGTTCGATGAAGGCGGCCCGCGGTGCAAAGCCATTGGCCGTTGCGACACCCGCGCATTCGTCGCGCACGCCGAGGATGAAATCGCGCCCGCCCGGAGCGGCGACGATATCGCCCACAGCACCCCGCATCGCCGAGGTGGCGCCGGCGATGGTGGCCAGGAACACCCACTTCTCCCACATGTCCTGCATGATGGCATCGGATGCGGTGCCGCCGAAATTGCCGGACTTGATGATGACATCAATCGCCTTGGCGCGATCCGAACTGCCGCCCTCGCGCTCGCCGAAGCTGAGCGCCTGCATGGGTGTCATCTGCACCACTTCGCGCTGCGCGTTCAGCGTGGCCGCGATCTGGCACTGGCCGCCCATCACGGCATCGGTACCGAAGATCGTCTCCAGCACGTCGAGATGCTTCATGCCGTTGAGCAGCGGAATGATGACGGTCCTGGGGCCGACGGCGGGCGCAAAAGACTTGATGGCGTCATCGAGATCGAACGCCTTGCAGCTCAGCAGCACCACGTCGAATGTCTCGGTCAGCGCGTCGGCCTGCACCGTCGGCGGGTTCCTCAGCGTCACGTCGCCATGCGGGCTCTTGATCACCAGGCCCGCGCTGGCGAGCTCGCTGGCACGCTTCGGGCGGACCAGGAAGGTGACGTCGTTGCCGGCCTGTAACAGCCTGCCGCCGAAATAGCCGCCGATGGCGCCGGCGCCGACCACGAGAATACGCATTTCGAATGTCCATGTTGGGATGGGAGGCCTGCCGCCGAACACTATCCGTCATTGCGAGCGAAGCAATCCATTGGTTCGGGAAAGCAAGGCTGGATTGCTTCGTCGCAAGGGCTCCTCGCAATGACGGCGCAGGGATTCGGGCGAGGTCACCACTTCTCCCCGAACGGCCGGATCTCCATCTCGAAGGTCCAGGCGCTGCGCGGCTGGCTGTAGAGCTGCCAGTAGGATTCAGCCACCGAGGCCGGCGGCATCAGCAGGTCGGGATTATCGAGCGCATCGGGTCCGAGCGATTCCAGCCGGCGCTGCCGCACCCATTCGGTATCGACGCCGGAATCAATGATCAGATGTGCCACATGGATATTGCTGGGGCCGAGTTCGCGCGCCATCGCCTGCGCCACCGCGCGCAGGCCGAACTTGGCGGAGGCAAAGGCGGCAAAGCCGGAGCCGCCGCGCAGACTGGCAGTGGCGCCGGTGAAGAAGATGTTGCCCTGCCCCCGCGGCAGCATCAGCCGCGCCGCCTCGCGGCCGGCCAGAAAGCCGGAATAGCAGGCCATCTCCCAGACCTTGCGAAACACCCGCTCGGTGGTGTCGAGGATCGGAAAATTGACGTTGGCGCCGACATTGAAGATGCAGACCTCGAGCGGCGCATGGGCGTCGGCATCATTGAGAAAGGCGGTGACCTCCTCCTCCTTGCGCGCATCCAGCGAGCGCGCATGGATGCTGCCACCCTTGGCCTCGATCTCCTTCACCAGCTCGGCCAGTTTGTCGCCGTTGCGGCGACCGGCGAACACCGTGAATCCTTCGGCAGCAAATTTCTTGGCGATCTCGGCGCCGATGAAATCGCCTGCGCCGATCACGGCGACAGAAGCATTGCGTGGGGTCATGATGCGATCATCTCCTCGACGTCGCGAAGCTGCTCTTTGCCGAAGAACATCTCCTTGCCGACGAAAAACGTCGGCGAACCGAATGCGCCGCGTTCCACCGCGTCTTGGGTGTTGGCCACCAGCTTCGCCTTCACCTCGGCCTCCTGCCCGCGCGCCAGCAGCTTGGCACCGTCCAGACCGGATGCCGTGAGCGCGGCGACGGCGACATCGGGATCATCCATCTTTTTCGGCTCCACCCACATGTGATGGAAGGCCGCTTCAACATATTGCTCGAACACGCCTTCGAGCTGCGCGGCAATGGCGGCCCGCATCAGGTTCAGCGTGTTGACCGGAAAGTTCGGATTCCATGCATAGGGCTTGACCTTGAAGCGTCTGAGGAACCGCTCGGTTTCGAGCTGGTGGAATTCGCGCTTATTCTTCACGCCGGCATAGGTTTCTGCGGGCGAGCGGTTGTTGGTGGCCTTGAAGATGCCGCCGAGCAGCACCGGCACATACTCGAATTTCACGCCCGTCCGCGCCGCGATGGCGGGTATCGCCTCATGACTCAAGAACGCATTGGGGCTGCCGAAATCGAACAGGAATTGTGGAGACGCGGACATATCAGGCTCCCTGCAACGCGAACCGCTGCATTGCGCGGTCCGCTTATATGACATGTGTCATTCA
>JAPLPC010000295.1 GCA_026400425.1 Hyphomicrobiales bacterium
AACCGAGATATTCGCCGCAGCCTGCCGCAAGGCGAAGGTGTGGGGCGTGTTCTCGCTGACCGGCGAACGCCATGAGGAACATCCGCACAAGGCGCCGTACAACACGCTGATCCTCATGAACGATCAGGGCGAGATCGTGCAGAAATATCGCAAGATCATGCCGTGGGTGCCGATCGAAGGCTGGTACCCCGGCAACTGAACTTACGTGTCTGACGGACCGAAGGGCATGAAGATCTCGCTGATCATCTGCGACGACGGCAACTATCCGGAAATCTGGCGCGACTGCGCGATGAAGGGCGCCGAACTGATCGTGCGCTGCCAGGGCTACATGTATCCGGCCAAGGACCAGCAGGTTCTGATGGCCAAGGCGATGGCCTGGGCCAACAACACCTATGTCGCGGTCGCCAATGCCTCGGGCTTCGACGGCGTGTATTCGTATTTCGGTCACTCGGCCATCATCGGTTTCGACGGCCGCACGCTTGGGGAATGCGGCGAGGAGGATTACGGCATCCAGTATGCCGCGTTGTCGAAATCGCTGATCCGCGACGCCCGCCGCACCGGGCAATCCGAGAACCACCTCTTCAAGCTGCTGCACCGCGGCTATACCGGCACCATCAATTCCGGCGGCAGCAACAAGGGCGTGGCGGCGTGCCCGTTCGATTTCTATGCGACCTGGGTCAACGATCCCGACAAGGCCCGCGACAATGTCGAAGCCATCACGCGGAGAACCGTGGGCGTGGAAGAATGCCCGATCGAGGGCTTGCCGCATGAGGGCATGCTGAACGACCGGTGAGGGGGGACGACCTCTCCCACGTCATTGCGAGGAGCGAAGCGACGCGGCAATCCAGAAGGCCGCAAGCGAAGAACTGGATTGCTTCGCTCAGCAAAATTCGCCAAAGGCGATTCTGCGGGCTCGCAATGACGGGAGGGGTTGGATTGCTTGGCGAAACCCGCGTTAGAACGCCTTCACGTCGATCCCTGCCGCCTTCAATCCGTTGCGCACATGGCGGCCGAGTTCGACGGCGCCCGGCGTATCGCCGTGGATGCAGACGGTGTCCATTTTCATCTTGATGACCTTGCCGGTGATCGACGTCACCGCACCGTCCTGAACCATCCTGACGACGCGGTCCCCGACCATGACGGGATCGTGCAGCACGGCGCCCGGCTTCTTGCGTGAGACGAGGTTGCCGTTGTCCTCATAGGCACGGTCGGCAAACACTTCATGCGCCAACTGTAGTCCAGCCGCTTCGCCGGCGGTGACGAGCTTCGAATTCGCCAGCACCATGAAGATGAGACTACGATCGACGGCCTTGATGCCGGCGGCGATGGCGCGCGCGGTCATGTCGTCCTCGCAGGCGACGTTGGAAATCGCGCCATGGGCCTTCACATGGGTGACCTTCATGTTCTCCATGGCGGCGATCGCCTGCAATGCGCCGATCTGATAGGCGATCAGGTTCTCGATCTCCAGCGCGCTGAGGCCCACGATCGGCCGGCGGCCGAAGCCGTGCAGATCGCGATAGCCGGGATGAGCGCCGATCCTGACGCCACGTGCTTTCGCCAGTTGCACGGTCTTGCGCATCACGTCGGCATCGCCGGCATGATAGCCGCAAGCGATGTTAACCGAGGTCGCGAGCTCGATCATCGCGGCGTCGTTGCCCATCTCCCACATGCCAAAACTTTCGCCGAGATCGCAATTGAGGTCGATGGTCATGATGGCCCTCCGTCGTTGGATGTTAGCTACCGGCCACCGTAACCTGCCAGGTCGCGTCATTGGTGGCGTCGACGGCTGTGCCGGCGACATTGGCCTGCAGCAGCGCTTTGATGTCGAGCATCAGGATATTGCTGTCATGAACCCGACCAGGCAGGCTTTGCAGCAGCTCGAAAAATGCACGATAGGCGGCTTGCGCCTCCGCCATGGTGACCGCCTTGAAGCGGAACGGCTTGCCGGGCTGAGTCTGGCCGAAGCGGCCCAGATCCGCAGTGATCACGGTGGCGATCTTGGGATAGCCGCCGGACGTACCGCGGTCGGGCATCAGCACGATCGGCTGGCCATTGCCCGGCACCTGGATCGAACCATTGACGGTGCCGTCGGAGACGATGTTGTGGCCGTGCAGGTGTTTGATCGACGGCCCCTCGAGCCGGTAACCCATCCGGTCGCTGGTCGCCGATATTTTCCATTCGCTGTTCAGGAACAGATCCTTGGCATCGGCGAACTCGTCGTCCTGCGGTCCCAGTACGACGCGGATCGGCCCTTCCACCGGCGCGGGCAGTTCGATCCGCTTTTCCGTCGTCGCACTTGCTGCAGCCACAAGAAACTGGTCTCCCGGCTGCAGCGGGCGGGGATAGGGGCTGCCGAGGCCGGCCCGCGCATTGACCGCCAAGCTGCCGAACATGGGCTCGCCGCGAACGCCGCCCTCGATGGCGAGATAACCAAATGTCCCTGACCGCGCCACGCCGATCGTGAGGCTCTCGCCATCTGCCAGCATCACGGTCGTATTCACGGCCACCGGCGTGCCGCCGACATCGGCAGGGCGCTGTGCACCGGACAGGGCGACACGCACAGCGCCGCCTTTCGCCGTGACCACCGAATTGAGCGGACCAAGCTCGATCGTCGCCGTGAAGAGCGGGTTGCCGAGCAGGGCGTTTGCTCCGGCCATCGCCAGACGATCGACGGCACCGGATGGGACCAGCCCATAGCGTTGTGCGCCGAAGCGGCCGAGATCCTGGACCGAACTGCCTGGGCTGATGGAGGTCATGATCAGCTTGCTCATGACGGGATCAACTCGGCGACGACTTCACCGGCCTCTGCCGCGCGATCCTGTTCCTTGAATGTCTTTTCATCGACGGCGGCGAAGCTGATGGCGTCGCCGGGCTCGAGCAGGAAGATGGGATCGCGACCGAGTTGATAGGTGCGAACGGCAGTGCGGCCGAGCAAATGCCAGCCGCTCGGACCAGCCAGGCATTGCACGCCGGTCTGGATGCCGCCGATGGAAATGGTACCGGCCGGAGTCAGCAGGCGCGGGTTCTGGCGGCGCGACATCTGCATGGATGCCGGAAGACCGCTGAGATAGGACCAGCCCGGCGTGAAGCCGATCATCGCGACCTTGTAGTCTCCGCCGACGTGACGGGCGATCACCTCCTCGGGCGAGATGTCGAGGGCTTTGGCAACGTCTTCCAGATCGATGCCGTTCTCTCCGCCATAGGCAACGGGGACGCGCCAGCGCCGTGTCGTCTTGGCTTCCGGCAATGGCTTCAGCGCAAGCTCTGTGAGCTTGGCGCCAAGCGTATCGAAATCGATTTGCAGCGGATCGTAATGCACCAGAAGCGAGCGATAGGTCGGCACCGTTTCGGTGACCGCCGGAAGGGCTTCGGCTGCGACGAACTCGTCGAGCGCCAGGACACGGCGATTGGCATCGTCGTCGATGGTGCGGCTGAACTCGACGGTAATCGCGGCGTCGCCTGACGGCAGGATGCGGGGCGGGGAGAGAACGGCGTCCATGGCGTCTCGCGGCGGTGACGAAGACCCTATTCATAACCGGTTTTGCCGGCCGGTGGAATTCGCATTCTGCAAATAGGCGAGTATCTTCAATAAATTAAAACGCGTCGTGACGATAAGCTGCAATGATCGCCGAGCATGCCGCGGCGCGGCCTCAGACGCGCGATTGCAGCCCTTGACGTCGTGACATTCCACCGCAAGATGCGCGGCCTAATCATCCTCCGACCGGAAAGCCGCGCATGCCCCTATCTCCCGAAGCCGTTGCCACCCTGTCAAAGATCTCGACCGCGACAATCACCACGGTGTTGTTGAAGAAGGGGCTGCGTAATGTCTGGGTACGCGGCGCCAAGCCGCTGCGTCCGGGATTGCCGCGCCTGGTTGGCCCGGCCTTCACGCTGCGCTTCGTGCCCGCGCGTGAAGATCTCGCCACGCCTGAGTCGTGGTCGTCGCCGATTTCCACGCGCACCGCTATCGAGGCGATGCCGGAAGGCTGCATTGCCGTCGTCGATGCCATGGGGATTACCGACGCCGGCATTTTTGGTGACATCCTGTGCGCGCGCATGCAGAAGCGCGGCGTGGCAGCGCTGGTTTCCGATGGCGTCGTGCGCGATGTGGAGGGCGTGCTCGGCACCAATCTTCCGGTGTGGTGCGATGGCTTTGCCGCGCCCGCCTCGGTGACGGGCCTGACCTTCGTCGGCTGGGGCGAACCGATCGGCTGTGGCGGCGTGGCTATTTTCCCGGACGACATCATCGTCGCCGATCAGGACGGCGCGG
>JAPLPC010000578.1 GCA_026400425.1 Hyphomicrobiales bacterium
AGCCTTGCACTGCGCGATGACGAGATCGGGCACCGAGATGATGAACAGCGGCGAGCCGATCACGGGCAGCGAGAGACGGTTCTTGAACAAAGCCGGCATGGACATTGGGGGTTTTCCTCGAGACGTTTCTTATGAAAGCAGCCCGCGAAACGGGCCCTTGATGCGACGCAAACATGCCAGACAATCCGCCCGCATGGCAATTGCATTGCGGCAATACGGAGGCCGACTTTGAGGCATCCGTGCTGCAAAACCGGAAGCGCGGCCGTGTGGCGGAATTCTGCTACTTGCAGACCGCCTGCGTGACATAGTTGTCGGTCCGGCAATCACCCGGCTCGGGCTGCCGCCCGGGGATCATGGCCTTGGGCGAGCAGGTCTGCGCCGCATCAGTGTCCAGACTGTTGCCTTCCTTGTAGCCCTTGCTCTGGCACAGTCTGTCGGACGCAGCCTTGCAATCCGGTGCGCCATTGGCCGCAAGCGGACAGACCACCCGTCCCTTCACCACCGTGTTGAGATTGCCGGAGCCGAGCGATGGCAGCGACCATGACGGCATCAACGATGGCGTGTCCTTGAACAGCTTGTTGAACTCGTTGAAAAGGCCGGGGTTTTCGCGCTCGATCGGGGCCGGCGGTGGTGTCTGTTGGGCCAATGGCGCCGGCGACAGGATGGCCGGTGCCGGCGGCGGTTGGGTCACTGGCGCTGGCGCAACCTGGATCACGATGGATTTTTGCTGCTGCGGAGATTGCGGCTGCAAGGATTGCTGCAGCGAAGGCTGCGTGGTCTGCGACCACGCCACCGAGGGCCGCAAAACCATCGGCAGCAAAATCGCCGGCATCAAAACCACCGGCAGCAAAACCAACGGTATCGCAGCGACGAAGATGCGCGATGTGATCCACTGCAGGTGCGCAAGCTTTGACATGGTCAAATCGTACTCCGGCACCCCTGCCGGGGGAAGTCCGTCGTTGGTTAGAACAAACGAAAGGCGACGACGAAGCCGAGCACGACGAGGCCGACGGCGAGACCGACCCACAGGCCGAGGCGCTTTTCGATGGTCTCGCGAATCCAGACGCCGTAACGGTTCATCAGGATCGCGACTACATAGAACCGCGCGCCGCGGGCGATGATCGACAATCCAATGAACATCCAGATGTTGTAGTTGGCAAAGCCCGACGTGATGGTCACCAGCTTGTAGGGGATCGGCGTCAGGCCCTTCAGCAGGATGATCCATGCGCCATACTCGGCATAACCGGCACGAAACGCTTCGACCTTGTCGCCATAGCCGTAGAACTGGATCACCCACTGCCCGACGCTGTCATACAGCAGATGGCCGATCAGATAACCGACCACGCCACCGGCGACCGATGTAATGGTGCAGATACCGGCATAGAGCCAGGCCTTTTGCGGCCGGGCCAGCGCCATCGGGATCAGCATCACATCGGGCGGTATCGGAAAGAACGAGCTTTCCGCGAACGACACGATGCCCAATATCCAGAGGGCATAGGGCTTGTGAGCGGCGTCGATGCACCAATCATACATACGTCTGAGCATGGCCGCGATGAACCATTCAAAGCGCGATTTGTCCATGCTTGATTGATGACAGCCCGGCGACGGGAAACCGGCGGGACTACCCCAGCTTGCGGATGCGCTGCTCTACCGCGGCAATCGGTCGCCGCCCGGTGCTGCGCGGTTTGACCGCCGATTTCACGGCTTTTGGCGACTTCGGGAGCTTCTCGGCGATGCCCATCAGGCGCTCACGCCGCTCCATCTCCGCCCACACCTGCTCCGGACGCACGCCGGCGGCGGCCCAGAGAACGGTGAGATTGTAGAGCAGATCGGCGCTTTCCCGGATGACGCCATCGGGCCGGCCGGCTACCGCATCGATCACGACCTCGATGGCCTCTTCGGCGAGCTTTTTGGCAATCTTGTCCGAGCCCTGACGAAACAGCTTCGCCGTCCGCGACGTCGCAGGGTCGAGATCCCTGGCCGCGAGCACTGCATCGTGGAGCCGATCGAGCGAATCACTCATGCAACCAAACTAACGAAAAGCGACGACGGTTGCGTTAACGCAAATCGCCGACCGCTTTGGTGCGATCGGCGATCCGTAAGTATGTGAACCTGTAGGGTGGGCAAAGCGAAGCGTGCCCACCACGAAGGTCATGAACTGAAGCTCAAAACGGTGGGCACAGCGCAAGCGCGCCTTTGCCCACCCTCCCGCTACAGTTACCAGGTCATGCGGCGCGAATTGTCGTAACCATGGCCGCCGCCGTAGCCGCGATACGGGCCACCATAATAGCCGCCGCCGTAACCATAGCCGGGGCTGTTGTAATAGACCGGGCCGCCGCCGTAGCCGTAGCCATGATAGTAGCGCGGACCGCTATTGGCAGCCGCGATGGCGCCGATGGTGCCGACCACCGCACCGAAGGCCGCAAGGCCGGCCGCATTGCCGCCGCCGCGATAGTGACGCCGGCGCGCGCTGAATTCGTTCGCATCGCTCGAGCCATGATGCGTGGTCGCCTTGGCCGGCGCGTTGTTCACCGAGGCAGCAAAGGCGCTGGTCGGTGCGACGGCCGAAATCGACAGAGCAGCGACAGCCGTAAGTGCAACGCCGCGGCCGATAGTCTTAAATGAACGATATGCAATCATTTGAGTGACCTCCGTGGTCTCTGGCCCGTTGGGCCACTGCATCATCAACCACGCTGAGCATATTGAGTTCCCCAACCCCAACGGGAGCTGAACGAACGGTGTCGAAATCGCGGTGCTCATTTCTCATTCGTGTTGTAGAGCCTGATTTTGAGGCGCAAGATGTCGCAGCCCGGCGCCTTCAATCGACCATATCGGCAGATGAAATACCGTTGGTCCCGGCGGATGAAAATGCCGCCCTGCTTTGTTAGTTACAGATGTCCATGTTCAAGCGCACGCCTTTGCACTCCCGACGAACCATCGTTCAAGGGATAGCTGCGCTCGGTGTTACGGCTTTTCACGCACCCTTTGTGCGCGCTGCCGAGGAGATCTCCACGGCCAATATCCAGCTCATGCTGGACCGTCCCGTCGATGCGATCGCGGCCCCCTTCGTGCTGGCAGCGACCCGCGGGCTCTATCGCGCCGAGAATCTCAACGTGGCGCAGCAGGCCGCAACCAGTTCGAAGGACACGATCAAACAGGTGGTCAGTGGCGCGGCGGACATCGCGGTTGCCGACCTCAACACGCTGATCCGGTATCGCGCCGATCCGGACTCGCTGCCGATCAAGGCCGCATTCGTGCTGCTCAACCGCGCGCCCTATGCCGTGGTGGCGCGCAAGAGCCGCGGCGTGATTTCGCTCGGCAGCCTCGAAGGCCGCATTCTCGGCGTCGCCGAGGGCGACCTGTCGATCCGGCTATGGCCGGCGCTGGCCCGCCACAACGGTATCAAGGCTTCGGCCGTGAAGCAGGAAAAGATCAGCCCGGCGGTGCGCGAGCCGATGCTGTCTGCCGGGCAGGTCGATGCGGTCACCGGCCTGTCCTATCTCTCCGCCGTCAATCTGCGCGACCGCGGCGTGCCGGCCGATGATCTGGCGGTGTTTCGCTTCGCCGAATTCGGCTGCGTCGCCTATGGCCTGGCCGTGATCGTGCATCCGAAATTCGCGGCGACCCGCCCGGGCGCCGTGCGCCGCTTCGTCCGCGCCATCACCAGGGGCACGCAACTCGCGATCCGCGAGCCGGACGAGGCCATCGACGAGGTGATGACGCAGATGGACGGCGGCATCCGCGACCTCGAACTGATGCGACTGAACATAGCCATCGGCGACAACATCGTCACCGACGACGTCAAACGCGACGGGCTCGGCAGCATCGATGCCGCGCGCTTCGACGCCTCGCTGGACGCCATCGCCGAGGATTTCCCGCTCCGCAAGCGACCTGCGCTGACCGATATTTTCGACAGGGCCTTTCTGCCCGATTCAGGCGATCGCAAGATCGGTTGAGCCACGCATGTGTCGTCGCCCGCGAAAGCGGGCGATCCAGTAAACACTGCAGCCTGCGATGATCACGGGCGCTAGCG
>JAPLPC010000466.1:0-7129 GCA_026400425.1 Hyphomicrobiales bacterium
CACGCCGGACAAGAACCTGTTCTCGCGCGATGAGCGTGCGTTCAGCCACGGCTGCATGCGCGTGCAGAACCCGGATCAATACGCAGCGACCCTGCTCAACATCACCATGCCGAACGATCGCTATTCGCCCGAAAAAATGCGCGGCATGTATGGTCGCAGCGAGATCGATCTGAAGTTCCCGACGCCGATCCCGGTCAACATCACCTATCAGACCGCTTTCGTGGATGACGCTGGCAAGCTGCAGACCCGCAAGGACATCTACGGCCGCGACTCTCAGATGCTGGCGATCCTGAAGAACGCGAAGGGCAAGGACCTTGAGCAGGTGGTTGCCCGCGCGCAGCCGAGCTACGCACGGCCGAGGGCCAATATCCCGACGGGCGTTAATTTCGATGGTGCGACTGGACGCAGCAGCGAGCCGTCGTTTTTCGAGCGATTATTCGGCGGCGGTGCTGCGGCACCGGAGCCGATGGCGCAGCGCCAGACGCGCCGCACCGTCACCCGCTGAGCGATTGTCCGCCGCTTAGTCACGGCCCGATTTACACCGGAATCAAAAGCTCCGTCTCAGGACGGGGCTTTTTTGTTTCTGTGAGGTTGCAGCATTAACCATCGTCCACCTCGAAGGTGGCAGCGGGCTAGTTTTCGCCACAGTCCGCGGGTTAGTCTTGACAGTGGCAGAAATGCCAGCTTGGGGGATGGGTAAAATCGTGTTTGGCCCTCCTGTTTTAAGGCTCTATTCACCCTCTTTCGTCACACGGAGTAGCGAGAGAGTTTGAGTAACTGGGATGGGTCCGACGTGCCTTTTGGCTTCGCACGCACAATAACATGGCGTCCTTCGCGCGCTGGCTTGAATGCCGGCCTGGCTTCACTGGTGCTGATCGCCAGCGCCAGTTCTGTCCACAATGCCACCGCGAATGGCGAAACCCGCACCCTGTCTTTCTACCACACCCATTCCCGCGAAAACGTCACTGTGACTTTCAAGCGCCACGGGCGCTACGACGAGGACGGCCTCAAGAAGCTCAACCATTTCCTGCGCGACTGGCGCAACCAAGACTCGACCACGATGGACCGACGCCTGTTCGACATCGTCTGGGAGGTCTATCGCGACGTCGACGCCTCGCAACCCATCCAGATCATCTCCGCCTATCGCTCACCGGCCACCAACGCGATGCTGCGTCGCCGTTCGTCCGGCGTCGCGCGCCATAGTCAGCACATGCTCGGCCATGCGATGGACTTTTTCATTCCCGGTGTCGCACTGGAGAAGGTTCGCATCGCCGGCCTGCGCCTGCAGCGCGGCGGCGTCGGATTTTACCCGACATCGGGTTCGCCCTTCGTGCATCTCGACACCGGCAGCATCCGCCACTGGCCGCGCATGACCTATGCCCAGCTCGAACGCGTCTTCCCGAACGGCCGCACCGTGCATCTGCCATCCAGCGGCGGCACCATGCCGGGCTATCAACTCGCCGCCGCCGATATCCAGAAGCGCGGTTCCGGCGACAGCGTGACCTTGGCCGGTGGCAAACCCGGCAATCTGCTTGCCTCGCTGTTCGGACGTAAATCGTCCGATGACGAAGACGAGTCCGCGGCGCCAGCCATCGCCCCGACCAAGCCGACGTCGTCCGCGACCGTCGTGGCAGCGGCGCAAGCACCGTCCGCGGATGCGGTGCCGATGCCGCGCGCAAAACCGCCTTCCGCCAATGTCCAGCTCGCATCGGCTGACACCGAAACCATCCCGCTGCCGCGCCCCAAACAGCAGGTCGCTGCAGCAGTCCCGGCGCCGAAGAACGACGGCCGCCCGCAGACGCCTTCCGACATCATCAATGCCCGCGGCTTCTGGGATGACATTCCCGAACCGAAGCAGGCGACTCCGCAACAGGTTGCGGCCCTCACCGCGCGTCAGGCGCTCGATCGCATCGCCGAGCTGGAGCAGCGATCCAACGGCGGCAACGTCTCCGCTTTCGCCAAGGCCCTGGCCTATGCAGGCCCGAGCCACTCGCCGGCCGATCGCGCGCATCATGTCGTGGCCGCCAGCGCCCCGGTACCGCGCAGTATTCGCCCGCATGTGCCGAACAAGAATTCGATGGTCGTGAACGACGTCACGACGGTGATCGGTAAGAGCATTGGCCAACCGGGCCCGATCGCGATGTCGACACGCCTCACCGCAGCCTACATTCCTGAAAACCATATCTGGACCCGGGCGATGATCGTCGCACCGAGCGTGACGTCTGCCATGTCGGTTTCGACGATCGGCGACGGTGACCTCACCGTGCTGCGCGCGCATTTTGCGAAGCCGCAGAATGTCGTCGCCATGGGCTTCTCGGATGATCCACAAGCGGGATTGGTGAGCGATCAGTTCACCGGCTCGGCGACCGCGCGACTCATCACGACGGGTTTCGCCGTCCGGACCGCATCGCTGCGCTGAGCATACCGCTTCCCGTTCAGATGAATGCGGATGATCGCCGTGCTGCGCTGGTGACGCCGGCAGCAGCATTGATCCGCCGCATGACCGCAGTCACGATCACGCGCAAGGCATACGGACGACGTCGATACAGCGGCGAGCATCATCAAGGCGCTGGTGCCAGATTCGACCAGAGTGGTTGGGTATTGAGTCGATCAACCGACCTCATGGTAAGGAGCGCGTCTCGAACCATGGGTCAAGCGACTATCCTCCGCCGCGCGATCAACAACGATCGCTCCTCAGGATGAGGGCGTGGCTTGGATTGCCGATTCAATTCAGTTTAAATTTGCTCAGGCGGCCCCACCGATCATATCGGAACCCGATGCGCCAGACTGATATCCATGCCTGACCTGGCAAAAACTGTCGCACTCTCTGATCCGTTGCTTCAGCTGATCCAGTACGAACAGCCTGAGGGCTGATGACAGGTTGTTGTTCGATCGCCCGGTATCGATGGTGCCAACGAGTTGCGACAGGTTGACCCTTTGCTTTGCTGCAATGGATTTCAGCGTGTCCCAGTATTCGTCCTCAAGACTGACGCTGGTGCGATGCCCAGCGATCACCAGAGATCGCTTCTTGATCAGCGACACCTTTCGAGGGCTTCGAACAGCGTCGCTGAATGTATCTTCCTGATTCATGTTCTCATCCCATCACGTTTATTCTGCCGCTTATGCGCCCTGAGACCGATGGCAACACGCTTCCGGCTAATCGATCAGCGACACGATCATGCTTCGATCAAGGGCGCCGTCGCCCGGGTCAAAGACGCGGTGTCGCGCCTCAACTGCAGCATGGCATTGAACAGCTGCTCCTGAAACTTCCGGACGTGCGCGAGCAACACGAGCTGCTCTGGAGTAGACTCCATGGCCTTCAGCTTTTCCTCGGCATCGAGGCATTGCTGAAACACGGCTTCCGTGCGGTAAAGCAAACTATTCAGGCTCATCGTCGCGGCTTCGAGCGAAGCCGCGAGGCGTCGTTGCGCATCGTCTTGCTCATTGCATCGCAGCTTTACGACATTAGACATATTCGCTCCCTGCTCTTTTTCTTGGTCTTGCTTTCATCAACCGACGCGAACGGATTGCAGGAATTTCGCGACTTCGTCTTTCAATCGGGTGCTTTCGCTTGATAGTGATCTTGCGGCACCGAGCACCTGCGACGAGGCCGCGCCTGTCTCGGCCGCGCCGCGCTGCACTTCGGTGATGCTGGCGTTGACTTTCTGCGTACCGTCCGACGCCTGCTGGACGTTGCGCGAGATCTCCAGGGTCGCTGCGCCTTGCTCCTCAACCGCCGAGGCGATCGTCGCCGAAATTTCCGACATCCGATTGATGGTCGAACTGATCTGCCTGATAGCCCCGACGGACTCCTTGGTTGCCGACTGAATGCTTGTCACCTGCTGACCGATTTCGCCGGTCGCGCGGGCCGTCTGTTCGGCCAGTGCCTTGACTTCGGACGCCACGACGGCAAAGCCACGCCCCGCTTCGCCAGCCCTGGCGGCTTCGATCGTCGCGTTGAGCGCGAGCAGGTTCGTTTGCCCTGCAATATTGTTGATCAGCTCGACCACGTCGCCGATCCGCGTTGCGACTTCCGCAAGTTCGACGATCCGCTGATCGGTCCTCTCGGCTTGTGCGACTGCTTCTCTCGCGATCTCTGCGGAGTTCTGAACCTGTCTGCTGATCTCCTGAATCGACGATGCCATCTGCTCGGTGGCGGATGCGACCGACTGCACATTGGCCGATGCCTGGGACGAAGAGCTCGCCACCGATGTTGCCAGTTCCTGAGATCGATCCGCGGTCGATGTCAGGACGTTTGCTGATGCTTCGAGCTCGCATGACGCTGACGACACCGTCTCGATGATCTCGCCCACCGCGCCCTCAAACGTCCCGGCAAGCTTGTTCATCTCGGCCTTGCGTTCGATCGCGGAACGCCGCTCTGAAGCGCTGAGCTCTTCCTGTCCGGATCGAACAATGGCCTGCACGGTCTGCAGGTTACGCAGCGCCTGGCCGATCTCGTCGTCACGCTCGACGGTGATCCGATTGTTCAGGATGCCCTGGGCGATGTTGAACATGCCGTGATTCAGATGCGCGATCGGCCCGGTGATGGCGCGTCTGGTCTTGGCGAGAACAAACAAAAGCATACCCGCGCCCACGATGAGAAGCGTGGTCAGGCCGATGAGCGAGCGGATCAAATCGCGATCGGCTTCCGCTGCGGCAGCCTTGACGGCCTCACTCTCGCGGCCGACGACTGCGTTGATCTTCGCGATCACATCGGCGCCGCCTGCGGACGCATTCCCTTGCCGCTTGTCCTGCGATGCTTCGGCGATCACCGACTGGACCTGAACGATCGACGCGGCCTGTATGTCATGAGCCGATTTGGTGCGCGCGGTGGTATCCATCACCGAATAGATCCCGAAGGCCGCGATCAAGCACAAGAAGAAGCTAGCCACGACTCCGATGACGGTCATTCGTGCGCCGATCGATGCGGTCATGAATGCAAACACATCGAGCGGCGATTTGCGCCGGATGATTCCGGCGTCAATCTTGTAGTCCTTCGCCTTTCCTGCTTTCAACAACGCATAGACCTTTTCGGCCTCGCGGCGCTGCTCTGCCGGCAAGTTCGTTCGCACCGACGTGTAACCGACGATTTCGCCGGCCTGCCGGACCGCGGATGCCGTCGCCAGCACCCAGTAAAAATCACCGTTCTTGCGGCGGTTCTTGACCGCGCCGACCCAGGGCTTGCCGGCCTTCAACGTATCCCAGAGATTTTGGAAAGCCTCTGGCGGCATGTCGGGGTGGCGTACGATGTTATGGGGCTGCCCGGTCAACTCTTCCGGCGTGAATCCCGCCGCGTCGATGAACTGTCCGTTGAAGTAGGTCAGCCGTCCTTTGAGGTCTGTCCGCGATACGATAAGCGTGGCGTCGTCGATCGGATATTCTTGCGTCGTGACAGGAAGATTGGTTCGCATCGTCTATCGCTCCGTCCGGTGTGGCGCTCCTACGCGATATCGTGCTCCAGCAACGGCACGATATTCGCTCCCCAGCGAATCGATATCCTAATGCGCTGGAAAAATCGGTAAGTCCCACGGCTGCCAAACCCGTGTTCTAAATCTGCCAGCGCGCTTCTTTTCTGCACGCCGCACGATGACACACCGTAGAACTACGGATCGAACGAGGTCGCCAATGCACGGACCTCCGCAAACGGGCGCATGATATTACCTTTTTACGCAAGCTATCCTAAAGAGGTAGTTATAAGTCGCGACGATCCGTCATATTTGAGCTGTTCAAATCGAATCGGTAGCATGGCTCCATGTAAGCCGATTCCGGTTTCAGGGGTCGCGTCGCGTAAAAGTTGTTCTTGCAGAATTGATACGTGTCAAAGCGAACAGCAGGACGCGAAGACAACGATTTGCAGTACTTTCAGACCAACTTTATTGCACGATTTTTCCATGCAAGAGCCGTTCTCATAGACACCTACGGCGCAAGAACGTTCGACGTTCGCCCGCGAGACCGATTCAAGGTCAAAGCGAGTTTCGTTCAGGTCGGCGGTATCTCGTTGTCCTATTGCGACTACGCATCATCGGTCGTGCTGAAGTTTCCGGAGGCTCGCTTTATTCGGCAGCACCTCTGTCTGTCCGGCCATGCACGGATCGACGGCGGTGGCCGCGTTCAGGAGCTCAGTCAGGATAACTGGTCGGGCATCGTTCCACCGGAGATGAGAGTCGATTATTCTTATTCGGCGAACACCAGACAGCTGGTGATGTGGCTCGATGTAGAGAAGCTCGGCAAAAAGCTGAACGCCTTGATCGGCAACAGCCGCGCAACGTCGCCGCAATGGCCCGGCGATGGCTATGTTCAGCGTGTGGCCCTGGACAGCATGAAACGTGCGGTCGAATTCGTCGTGACCGAGCTCGATACGGCCGGTCAGGCGCCGTTTACTCAATCGGGATCCGTCGAAATCGAAGACTTTATCATGGTCCGATTTCTATACGCGCACGGTCACGACCAGATGCTGCGGCTGAGTGAAGAAGCGCGCGCCGCGTCGCATGCACAGCTGAGGCGTTTGGAGGAATATATCTTCGAGAATTGGCGCGCGCCTCTCGATGTCGAGACGATGGCCGACGTCAGCGGCGTCAGCGCACGAAGCGTCTTCCGCTATTTCAAGTCTGCGCATGGGTGCACGCCGCAGGCCTTCCGCAAGCGCATTCGCCTCGAGCAGGCCCGCAACCGGCTGCGCAGGTGCGAACCGGGCACCACCGTGATCGGCGTGGCGTTGAGTTGCGGATTTCAAAGTCTCGGACATTTCGCCAAAGACTACCGCGACCACTTTGGCGAGCTGCCATCGAAGACACTCTGCAGTGGCGACCGCCTGTAGCCGCGGCGGGCCGACAGCGCCGTCATGGCGCCTCCGACCCACCTGATCGATTCAGCAGCTGGATCGCGCACCCGTGTCAGGGCCGTACGAGAACACCAGCACCATTCGCGGCACTACAGCATCCCGAGCGCCTGGAGATAGGTCTCCAGGATGGTCTCCTGCTCGGCACGCTCGTTGGCGTCCTGCTTGCGCATGCGAATGATGGTGCGCAGCGCCTTGACGTCGTAGCCGTTACCCTTGGCTTCGCCGTAGACGTCCTTGATGTCGTCGGAGATCGTCTTCTTTTCTTCCTCGAGACGCTCGATGCGCTCG
>JAPLPC010000466.1:7184-7534 GCA_026400425.1 Hyphomicrobiales bacterium
TTCGCCGTAGACGTCCTTGATGTCGTCGGAGATCGTCTTCTTTTCTTCCTCGAGCCGCTCGATGCGCTCGACGATGGCTTTGAGCTGATCCTTGGCGAAGGAATGCGTTGCCTGATCGTCCAGCACGGACGCAGCATTGGTGGCCATCGGAAACTCCTGAACTGTCGGTGGGGATTCGGTTAGCGAGATGGGTTGGCGCGAGGCGCCGTTTATGGACACCAGTCTCTTAAAAACTTGTCTCTAAATCGACACTCGCGGCCTGCCTTTGTCGGGTCAAGCCGCCCGCCGCGTCATCCACAGCGCCCCCACAACTTTGATGGCACGCAGCGGTTGCGGCGTTGTCAGTGGCC
>JAPLPC010000604.1 GCA_026400425.1 Hyphomicrobiales bacterium
TCCAGCGGATGCGCTGGACGCGTTGCACCACACAGGTGCCTTTCGGCATGTAGAACATCAGCCAGCTCGTCGTTCCATAGTCCGGCGCCAGCACGCAACCGGCCCCGCTGCGCTGGCGGACGGCCTCGATCTCGGCCGCGAGCGCGGGGAAGCCGACGCCTACACTGCGCACGGTGGCATCGCGCTTGTAGCCGGACAACACACCCGTATTGGCCTGCACCACTAGGGCTACGAACATCACGGCGCCGGCGGGCGTGGCCCAGCGCAGGCAGACATCCACCGTCCGCTGCGCGCGCGCCTGCCATGGCACCAGGGTGGCAGCGACTGCCGCGGCGATGGCGAAGGCGGGATAGACCGGCGCGAACCAGTTGGCTTCGACCCGGGCATGCAAAGCGTGCCAGGCGAAATACAGCGCGATGACCCAGACCATGGCGCTGACCATCACCCGCGACGACAGCGGCTCCACCTGACGGCGGACCAGTGCATAGAGGCCCATGGTGCCCAGAATGAACACCAGCGGCGTCGCGAAAGCGAACTGGGTGGGTATCAGCTCGGCAATGTAACTCAATCTGAACTGTTCGATGCGGGCGCGGCCGAGTTGCTTGATGAACGACACCCACTCGTGATCGGCATTCCACAACAGCACCGGCGAAAAGACCGCAAAGGCGACGATGCCGCCGAGATACGGCCATGGCGACAGCAGCCAGCGCCGCATGGTCGGCACGGCGAAGAGCCAGACCAGGATCGCGGCGCCAAAAAACAGCGCGGTGTATTTCGACAGCAGCGCGCAACCGATGGCGACACCGACCGCGAGCCACCAGGCCCCCTGCCCGGTCACCGCGACCTGCGCCAATGCGAGCAGGACGAAGCTCGACGCCACCAGCAATGGCGCATCGGGGGTGACGATCATCAGCCCGACCGACACGATCATGGTGGCGTTGAGCAGCAGCATGGCTGAAACGGCGGCGCGGGTACCGCCAAACAACAGTTCTGCAGCGCGATAGATCGCCCAGCTCATGGGCAATGTCAGCAGCACCGAAACCAGACGCACGCCGAGCGGCGGTGTCGCCCGCGATCATCGTGCCGAGCCAAATGACAGCGGCGACCATCGGCGGATGATCGTAATAGCCGCCGGCGAGATGCTTCGACCAGGTCCAGTAATAGGCTTCGTCGAAGGTCAGTGGCGTCCAGGCGCTCGCTGCGAGGCGCAACAGCACGAGGCCGACCACGATCGCCCAGGCGCCGCGGATCATCCGCGTATCGGCTGCCGTCACCGCTTGCGCCACACGAACAGACCGGACATCGCGTAGTTCCAGACCACGCCCATCAGCGCACCCGCGGCCCCTGCCAGCCACCAGATCGGCTCGTTGTCATAGACCGAGAAGGCGACGCCCACATTGGCGAGCAGGCCGACGCTGCAGACCAGATAGAACAACACCAGGCCTTGCAGGATGCGGACGCCCTTCAGGCGCTGGTCGCGATAGGTGAGGAAATTGTTGAGCAGGAAATTGCTGGTCATGGCACACAACGCGGCGATCCCCTGCGCTTCTGCGAACGGCAGCGCGAAGGCTTCGAGACCCAGGAACAGAACCGAGAAATGCACGACGAGGCCAATCGAGCCGACCAGCGCAAACAGCAGGAATCGCAGCGAGACGATGTCATTGGTGAGCTTCGCCAGAACGAGGCCGAGAAAATCCAGCGCCACCATGGAATCGAGCTTGCTCTCGCCATGCTGGCGCGAAGCGAATGTGTAGGGCACTTCCCTGATCCGCAGCGCGCCGCGGGCGGTGGCGACCACGTCGAGCAGGATCTTGAACCCTTGCGTCGACAGTTGCGGGGCCAGTTGTTCGAAGCGATCGCGGCGGATCATGAAGAAACCGCTCATGGGATCGGCGACACGCACGCGCAGCACCTGCTGGGCCAGCACGGTGGCGAATTTGCTGAAGCCGGCGCGCTTGTTGTCAAAACTGTCGGCGCTACCGCCGTCGATATAGCGGCTGCCGATCACCAGATCGGCCTCGCCGCCTTCGATCAGACCGAGCATTCTGGTGAGCTGCGTTTCGTCATGCTGCAGATCGCCGTCGATGACCGCGGCACACGGTGCCGACGATGCCAGCATGCCCTCGATACACGCGCCGGACAGACCGCGACGACCGATCCGGCGAATGCAACGCACACGCGGATCGATGCGTGCGAGGTCGCGCACCGCATCGGTGGTTCCGTCCGGAGAATTGTCGTCGACGAAGATGACTTCCCAGGCGATGCCTTTCAGCGCCGCATCGAGCCGCTGGACCAGAGTGGCCACATTGCCGCGCTCGTTGAAAGTGGGGACAACGACAGACACCTGCAGCGAGGCAACGCCGCGCTCGATCTGACCATTCCCGAGTATGATGGCATCGCTCATGGCGCCAGCATATATCTGCCGGGCGACAGCCTGCCAAGGCATGCGGGGCCGCATTTCAAGGCGCTGAAGAAACGCGTCAAGCATCTGAATTTATGCGGGAAACGGGTGGAAGCCGCGCAAAAGCCCGCCCACAAATGCGAACGACCCCGAACGACCCGGCGCACGTACATCCGGCGCGCCTATCCCATTTAAGGTCTTGGTCATTCAAGGTCGTCTTGGCAGCGGAGCTGTTAAGCATCGACGTTGCCGTTGAATGAGAGATAGGAATGGTCGCGCCGATCCGCAAGGGTGGCCACAAGAAATATGGAAGGACACGGGAATGGCAGCGAAATCCGGAAAAATCCGCATCGGGATCGGCGGCTGGACGTTCGAGCCCTGGCGCGGAACCTTCTATCCGGAGAAGCTGACGCAGGCGAAGGAGCTCGGCTATGCCGCCTCCAAGCTCACCTCCATCGAAATCAACGGCACCTATTACGGCTCGCAGAAGCCGGCGAGCTTCCGCAAATGGGCGAGCGAGGTGCCGGACGATTTCGTGTTCTCTCTGAAGGGTCCGCGCTTCGCCACCAACCGCAAGGTGCTCGCCGAGGCCGGTGACAGCGTGCAGCGGTTCTACGATTCAGGCGTACTCGAACTCGGGGACAAGCTCGGCCCGGTGTTGTGGCAATTCATGCCCACCAAGAAATTCGACGAGGCCGATTTCGGCGCCTTCCTCGAACTGCTGCCGCGCAAAATCGGCGGCCGCACACTGCGCCATGTGGTCGAGGTGCGGCATGACAGTTTCTGCGTGCCCGCTTTCATCGCCCTGCTCCGCGAACACGGGATCCCGGTGGTGTTCTCCGAGCATGCGAAGGCACTGGATGCCTGGGCCAAGCGCCTGCAGGAATTCGCCGCCGGCGGCGAACCCGCCGACCTGCCCCGCGTTGGTGACGGCAAATTGAAGAAACAGCCGCGCGACGTGTTCGCCTATGTCATCCATGAAGCGAAAGTCCGCGCGCCCCATGGCGCCATGGCGCTGATCGAGCGGGTGTAACCAACACAGGAGTGTCGCATGGTCGAAGCCGGCAGGACGTCGAAGCTGTTCACCATCGGCTATGAGCAAACGCCGGCGACATCCGTACTTGATGTACTGGAAGCAGCGGGGGTCAAGCTGCTGGTCGATGTTCGTGCCGTCGCTGCCTCGCGGCGACCGGGCTTTGCTAAATCGCAACTGAAAGCGGGACTGGACGAACGCGGCATCGGCTATGTCCATCTGCGCGGCCTCGGCACGCCGAAGGAAGGCCGCGAAGCGGCGCGCGCGGGAAACATCCCGCAGCTCGAAAAGATCTACAGCGCACATCTGAAGACGCCGCAGGCGCGCGAGGAAATGGACGAACTGGCGGCGCTGGTCGCGAAAGCCGGCCCGATCTGCATCCTCTGCTACGAGCGCGATCACGCCCATTGCCACCGTCGCTGGATCGCCGAGATCATCGAGGATCGCCAAGGCGTCGCCATCGAGAACTTGGTCGCGCCGCAGCTCTGAGTCAGCTCGACAATTATTTCGGCCCGCATTCCCTTTTTGTTCCGTGATCCACACTGGACGTCGAATTATCCCCAGATAATCTACCTTAAGTTGTTATTATCTGTTGCGTAGCGTTGGGGTGGGCTCGATGCGTGAAAAGCGGATGTTGCAGACCGAGGTGCTCGCGATCGGCTTTTTGGTGGTCGCAGCCTGGAGCCCGGGCGGAATCGCCAGAGCGCAGGACTTCGATGCGATGGACATCGAATTCAATGTTCTGACGCCGGCCAGATCGAAATCCTTCTGGTCCGAGCTGTTCGACAACCGCGCCAACCGCAAGAGGCCGTTCGACTATCTGTCGGGTGGCATGCCGGACCGACTGATCTATTTCGCCGGCATCGATGCATCGAAATGGAGTTTTGGCGCATTCGCCGGTGCGCAATGGATGCCGAATGGATTCGATCGTGACGGCTTCATCCTGCGCTTGTTCGTGTCCGAAAGTCTGGAGCGCTATGTGGATCGTTTCGGCCGCTACGATACCCAGATCGGCCGCGCCTATCTTATGCCCGGCTACATGTTTCGCATCGGCCGGATGGAAGCCCAGCTCCTTGTTGGACCGGATGCTGAAGTGGATCTTCTATTCCAGAACGGCCGTCCCGATCGCTGGCGCTCGCGCTTGGGTGTGCGCGGCATTGCCGATCTATGGTGGGAGCCGACACCTGAGCTGATGGTGCAATATGCGCTTTCTGGCACCACCATCGATTCCGGCTACACCACGCGTATCGCCGCCGGCTGGCGCCTGTTCGATTCCTTCTGGATCGGCCCGGAGGCGGCGCTGTCGAGCGACTATTTCAGCCGGCAGACGCGACTGGGCGTCCATCTCACCGGCTTGCGCACCAATGATTACGAATGGACGTTTGCCGCAGGCCGCGTCTCCGACGATTTCGGTCGCGATGGCGTCTATGGCCGCTTCGGCCTCATGCTGCGGCCGAAGCGTGCGCCGTTCTTCGATAACTAGAGATGTCCGCAGGACTGGTTGTTGTCGTGACCCTGCATCAACCCAGCCGCCACACCGCCTGCGGTTGCTCATAGCCGCGCACATCGACATCGCCGAGACATTCCGCCTCTTGCGCCGCCTCGCCCGCAGCATCGCGGGTGGCGCTCGAAATCAGAAGCTGCGAACCGAACTGCTTGTTCAGCGCTTCGAGCCGCGCCGCGAAATTCACGGTGTCGCCGATCACCGTGTATTCCTTGCGCCGGGGCGAGCCGACATTGCCGGCGATGACCGCGCCCATGTGGATGCCGATGCCGATGCGCAGCGGCCAGTCGTTGCCGCGATTGTTGTCGTTCATTTCCACAATCATTTCGCGCGCGGCCAAGACGGCGCATCGCGCAGCCTGGGGATCTTCGATGGGGGCGCCGAACACTGCGAGAAATCCGTCGCCGAGAAACTTGTTGACGATGCCGGCATGGCGATCGAGCACGTCGACCAGAATGGCGAACGCTTCGTCGAGGCGTTCGACCACCTGGCGCGGCGTATGGATACGCGTCGCTGCGGTGAAATCGCGGATATCCACGAACATCACGGCGACCTGGCGCATCTCGGTGGTCGGTGCCGCGCCCGTTGCCAACAGTTGTTCAACAACTTGCGGCGAGACATGCTGACCGAACAGATCGGTGACACGATCGCGCGCTGCAGCCGCCGCAATGCTCGCCTCGAATTGCCTTCGCAGCTGCATGCCGACGGCACCCGCGAGCACACCGCCGACGAACAACATGATGGCACGCACGAACTGAAACACACTGTCCGGCATCGGCTCGTCGGCGAAACCCTGCGGCCGGTACAACATCGCCATCGCAAACATCTCTGACGCTGCGACCAGGCCGGTGAAGGTGGACAACCAGAAATCCAGCCGCAAGGTCGAGAGGATGATGAAAATGAAATAAGTCAGAGGTGCTGCGAAGGCGAGCGCGGTACTCGCGCCCATCCAGTTCATGTGTAGATAGAGCGCCGCGGTCGGCACGCTGGTCTCGATCAGCGCACTGACATATCGACGAATGATCGGCACATCCTTGTTCTCGGCTGCCCGGCGGCCGATCAGATAGAGCGCCAGCAGTTCAAGCGCGAGAAACGGCAGAAAGATCACATAGGTCGAGACGAGTTCGAAATTGCCGCGAGAAACGCCGGCGAAGACCGATGGGGCCAGAAAATGAACGATGGTCACGAACGCCGTGAGGATGACGATCGTGACGATCACCGCCTTGATGCGCAAAAGCTCGGTGAGCAGCACCTGGCGGTTAAGCGCCTCGCGAGCAGCGTGCAACTCCGCGCTCTCGGCGGCAGGCGTGAAAAAGGTTTGTCGGAGCGGCATCATTAGCCCCACTTAGCCGCTGATGGCGGAAGCACCAAGGCGGAATATGGGCCAAAGGCATCCCTGCCATGTCTGCTCGTTTCAGGATGGCGACGGTCAGCCCTTGGCGTCGCAGGCCCAGGCGCGGATAACACACTCCTTACCGCCGAAATCGTAGCACTTTTTGGTTGCCTCATTCAGTGTCGACGAAATGCGCGGGCTGACTGCATAGCCATGGGCGCCACATGGGTTGGCCATGTCTACGGCCAGCGCGGCGCAGGCACGGTTCATGGTCACGGTGGTGCAATCGCCTTTACAGGCTTTTTTAGCTGCAGCCAGCGCGGATGTCTGTGCTGAATGATCATAGGCCTGACCATAGGCCCCGCATTTGCCGATGGCGAGAGCGCCGGCGCCGATGGCCGGCTGGAGCGATGCAAGACAAATAACGAGCGACGCGACAAATAACGCGCGCGCCTGCGCGACAAATCGAAATGACAATTTCCCCTCCCCCGAGGTGCAATGGCCGCGACGTTATCGGGAGGGAGTTTCGACTTCATGAATGAAGAGCCAATCGATCGCGCGCGACGCAGCGCTCGGTCTGTCGGGTGAGCAAAGCGCAGCGTGGCCACCACCGCGCGCACGGCTGCTGAGGTGGGCACGCTTACGCTCTGCCCATCCTACAACTCAGCCGCCACTCGCCTCTGCCAGCGCTTGCGGCGTGTCGATGTCGAGGAACGCGCCGGGGCCTTCGACGGCGACATCGGCGACGGCTTCTCCATGTTTGACGATCAGGTTGCGCGCACCCACATCGCCGTCCAACGTCATCAATTCCGCGAAGAAGCGCCGCGACCACAGCACCGGGTTGCCGCGACGACCATCGCTGACGGGCGCTGCGATGAGATGACCGCGCTCCGGCGCGAAAGCGTCGATCAGGCGATCGATCAATCTGGTATCGATTAGCGGCATGTCGGCGAGACAGATCACGGCGCCGTCGGCAGTGCGTGGCATGGCGGCGATGCCGGCCTTCACCGAACCGGCGATGCCATCGCGGAAATCGGGATTGTGGACGAAGGCGACCTTGAGGCCGTCCAGCGCCTGCTCCACTTCGGCCGCCTGATGGCCCGTCACCACCGTGACGCTGCTGGCTTTCGACTGCAGCAATTGCTCGGCGACGATACGCACCAGCGGCTTGCCATGAAGTTCGGCCAAAAGCTTGTTCGGCCCACCCATCCGCGTGCCGCGGCCCGCGGCCAGGATCAAGGCGGCGACGTTGCGGTTGCCGTCGGTCTCGGCCGGCAGACGCGGCTGCGGGCGGGTGACGATTTCCATCAAGAGACCGCCGACGCCCATGCCGACCAGATCGGCGCGCGTCACCTCCAGCCCGGCGAGCAGGCGCATCAACACCCAGTCGAACCCGTTTTCCACCGGCGAACGCGCGCATCCGGGCGCACCGATGATCGGCACCGCACCGGCTTTGCCGATCAGCAGCAGATTGCCGGGATCGACGGGCATGCCGAAGTGATGAATGTTGCCGCCGATCCGCGTGATCGCGGCCGGAATGACATCGCGGCGATCGGCAATGGCGGAGGCGCCGAACACGATGACGAGTTCGGCGCCGAGCTTGATCAAATCGTCGATGGTCTCGGCCAGCACCGCCTCGTCATGCGACACCCGCCGTTCGGCGATGATCTCCGCACCGGCCGGCGCCAGGCGTTGCTCGGTGACACGCAGGGTCTTGTCGATCACCTTGGGCGACAGGCCCGGCAACAGCGTCGAGACGATGCCGACCTTTTTGACGCGGTACGGCGCGATCCGCATCGCGGCCCCACCCGCCGCCGTCACCGCAGCATCACGCAACGTTGCGGCGACGCCGAACGGAATCAGTTTGACGGTGGCGATCATCTCGTTCTCGACCACCGGCTTGAACGCAGCCAGCGTCGCGAATGTGATGGCTTCATCGACGCCGTTGATGCGATCGACGGCGGCACGATCGATCACCAGAACGCCCGGATTTGCCGCGAACAGATTGGCGCGGCCGGTGAAGGCGCGCTCGACGGTGATTCCCTCGCCGGCCACGGCTTGCGCGATGCTGGCCGCGGCGACGTCCTCGGACACGTCGCCATCTTCCAGGCGCACAACCACCACCTCCCCGACGCCAGCGCGCGTCAGCGCTGCGACTTCGTCAGCGCCGATGGTGGTGCCCTTCTTGAGAACGAGATCGCCCTGCCGCAAAGTGTGGACCGTGACGCCGCCGAGCGCATCGGCCGGGCTGGCAGGGCCGAACTTCATGCTGCGCTCGCTTTGGCCTGCTTCGGCAAACGCAATTCGGCTGTGATCTCGGCCATGATCGACACCGCGATTTCGGACGGCGACACGGCGCCGATATTGAGTCCGATCGGCGCCTTGATCTTCGCCAGATCCGCGTCGCTGGCGCCTTGCTGCTTGAGGCGCTCCAGCCGCTTGGCATGGGTCTTTCGCGAGCCGAGCGCGCCAATATAGAAACAGTCCTTGGCGAAGGCATGTAGCAGCGCGGGATCGTCGATCTTGGGATCATGCGTCACGGCGACGAAGGCGGTCCAGCGATCGATGCCGAGCGGCGGCAGCGCCTCGTCCGGCCAGTCCGCGATCAGTTTCACGTCGGGGAAGCGTTCCGGGCTGGCAAAGGCGGTGCGCGGATCCACCACCGTGACGTCGTAATCCAGCGACCGCGCCAATGGCGCCAGCGCCTGGCTGATATGGACGGCGCCGATGATGACGAGCCTCGCCGTCGGCGCATAGACATTCAGAAACTGCTTGTGGCCGTCCACCTCGACCATCGCGCTCTTGCCCATGCGGAGCTGCTTGTCGAGTTCGGCATGCAACGGATCGGCCGCGAAATCCGCGGCCTTCACCAGCCGCTGGTCGCCGTTGGCGATATCAGTGACGACGATGACGGGGCGGCGTGCAGCGCGCTCGGCATTGAGCAGCGCCAGTGTCTCGGTTTTCACGGCTCAGCCCACCTTTTCGACGAACACGCGGATGGTGCCGCCACAGGACAGTCCGACTTTCCAGGCGGTGTCATCGGCGACGCCGAATTCGAGCAGTTTCGGCTTGCCGCTCTCGATCACGTCCAGCGCCTCGGTGACCACGGCGCCTTCGACGCAGCCGCCGGACACCGAGCCGAGAAACGTGCCGTCGTCATTGATGACGAGATTGGAGCCGGCCGGGCGCGGCGCCGAGCCCCAGGTCTCCACCACCGTCGCCAGTGCGACGCCATGGCCGGCCTTTTGCCAGGCCTCGGCGGCCTGCAGGATGTCTTCTTCGCGATTGAGCATCAGACTCTCCTCATTAGGCAGCGGGGCGGACCGGCGGGCGGTGATGGCCCGATGCCGGCGCGGACAGCGCCTTGATCAGCCCATCGATCGAACTCAAATTATGTACCGGACGGAATTCGTCAACGTGAGGCAGCATCATTTTGATGCCCTGCGCCTTCGGCTCGAAGCCATCGAAGCGCAACAGCGGATTGAGCCAGATCAGGCGCCGGCACGAACGATGCAGCCGGTCCATCTCGAAGGCGAGCTGCGAATCCGCCTCGCGTTCGAGGCCGTCGGAGATCAGCAGGACGATGGCGCCCTGCCCGAGCACGCGGCGGCCCCACAGCTTGTTGAAATTGTGCAGCGAGGCGGAAATGCGGGTGCCGCCAGCCCAGTCCTGCACCGATGCCGAACATGACGCTAGCGCTTCATCGGGATCGCGCGCCCGTAAAGCGCGGGTGACATTGGTGAGACGGGTGCCGAACAGGAACACCGAGACGCGCTTGCGCGCATCGGTGACCGCGTGGAGAAACTGCAGAAACAGCCGCGTATACTCGCTCATCGAGCCGGAAATATCGAGCAACGCCACGATCGGCGCCGGCTTGTCGATCAGGCCGAGACGGCGGATATCGACGATGTCGCCGCCGGTGCGCAGTGACGCCCGCAATGTGCGGCGCAGATCGAGCTTGGCGCCGCGTCGGTCGGGCTCGGTGCGGCGGGTCCGCAACTCGGCCTGCGGCAGCCGCATCGTGGCGATGGCGCGGGTTACTTCCGCGATCTCCGCCGCGCTCATCTGCGCAAAGTCCTTCTTCTGCAGGATCTCACGGTCGGACACCGAGAGCTTGATCTCCTGCTCCTGCCGTGCCTCTCGCTCTTCGCCTTTGGCCGGCTGCGCCATCGCTTCCTGCACGCGGCGCGAGGCCGGCGGCGGCTTTCTCCTGGCATCGTCCGGCAGCGGCACCGAATCCAGCATCTGCTTCCAGTCCTCTTCGGCGCAGAAGAACAGATCGAAGGCCTGCTGGAAGACCAGCATGTGCTCGTGGCGCGTGACGAACACCGCTTGCAGCGTCGCATACACATCGGCGCGTTTGCCGATATCGATCGTCTGCAGCGCATGCAGCGCATCGATCGCAGCCCCCGGTCCGACAGGGAGACCTGCTTTACGGAGCGCGCGGGCAAAACCGATCACATTGTCGGCCATCTGCCCGGTGGGTGGATTGAGGTGATCGATGGGCATGGTTCGCTCTCTAGACTCCATCCAGAACTCTGCCCTCATGGTAAGGAGGCGCCGACTACGGCGCCGTCTCGAACCACTGCCTTGCCGCCATCCTTCGAGACGCGGCGAAGACGCCGCTCCTCAGGATGAGGACCAAGTATGGCGCCAAGCCCTAGTGGCTCGTCGCGTCCTTGATCGTCTTTGTCAACAGGTCGCCCTGCATGCGCTGGATGTCGTCCTGATACTTCAGCAGCGCGCCCAGCGTGTCGCCGACCATCTGCGGCGTCAGCGAGCGCGCATCCAGTTCGGTCAGCGCCGTCGCCCAGTCGATGGTCTCGGCGACGCCCGGCGATTTGTAGAAATCCTGATCACGCAGCTTCTGCACGAACGCCACCACCTGCTCCGACAGTTTCGCCGAGATGCCGGGCACGCGCGACTTGACGATGGCGAGTTCGCGATCGGCGGCGGGATAATCGACCCAGTGATACAGGCAGCGGCGCTTCAGCGCGTCGTGGATCTCGCGGGTGCGATTCGAGGTGATGATGACGATCGGCGGCGACGGTGCCTTGACCGTGCCGAGCTCGGGAATCGTGACCTGGAAGTCGGACAGGATTTCGAGCAGATAGGCCTCGAAAGCTTCATCGGCGCGGTCGAGTTCATCGATCAAGAGCACCGGCGCGCCATTGATATCCGGCTCCAGCGCCTGCAGCAGCGGCCGCTTGATCAGATAGCGATCGGCGAAGATGTCGCTGGTCAGCTGGTCGCGATCGCTGTCGCCGGCAGCTTCAGCAAGACGGATCGCAATCATCTGCGCTGCGCTGTTCCACTCATAGACCGCCGAGGAGACGTCGAGGCCTTCGTAGCATTGCAGGCGGATCAGCNNACGCCCGCCTCGCCTTCGAGAAACAGCGGTCGGCCCATCCGCAGCGAGAGATAGGTGACCGTCGACAGCGATCGGTCGGCGAAATAGCCGCGCGCCGTGAACAGATCGAGCATGCCATCGACGGATGCGGGAAGCGCCGATGGTGTCGTCATCTCGTATCCAATCCAGTCATTGGCGTGCCTGAACGATCAGGCTCGGCTGTTGGCGTCCTCGACGGCGCGCTTGGCCAGCACGCCGATCAGATGCGCGCGATACTCGGCGCTGCCGTGCAAGTCGCTGTTGAGGCCGTCCGGCGATACCGAAAGCCCGTCCAGCGCCTTCGGCGAAAATCGCTTCTGCAGCGCTTCCTCGAATGCCGGGACGCGAAACACGCCATCCGAGCCGGCACCGGTCACGGTGACGCGCACGCCCGAGGGCAGCCGCGCCACGAACACACCCACCAGCGCATAACGCGATGCCTGGTTGCGGAACTTCTGATAGGCCGCCTTCTTCGGCAGCGGAAACGACACTTTGGTGATGATCTCGTCCGGCTCCAGCGCCGTCGTGAACAGACCCTGGAAGAAATCTTCTGGCTTCAGCTTGCGCTTGTTGGTGACGATGGTGGCGCCCATCGCCATCACCGCGGCCGGATAGTCTGCGGTCGGATCGTTGTTGGCGAGCGAACCGCCGATGGTGCCCTTGTGGCGCACCGCGGGGTCGCCGATCAGCGCGGCGAGTTCGGCCAGTGCCGGAATCGCTTCAGCCACGGTCGCAGAATTCGCGACATCGGCATGCTTGGCCAGTGCGCCGATCACCAGCGCCCGTCCCTTCAACTCGATGCCATCGATGCCTTCGACATGCGAGAGATCGACCAGGTGCGGCGGCGCGGCGAGACGCTGCTTCATGACCGGCACCAGCGTGTGGCCGCCGGCGATCAGTTTGGCGTCTTCGTTCTTGGCCAGCAGATTGGCCGCCTGCCGCACGGTGGACGGGCGATGATATTTAAATTCGTACATGGGAAATCCTCGAACGATCCTGGGGGCGCGCTTCGCGATTATCGTTGGACGTCAGGCGAGATCGGAGTTTTCCATCGCCTTCGCTCCGGCGGCGATCGACGCCACGATGTTCTGATAACCGGTGCAGCGGCACAGATTGCCTTCGAGTTCTTCGCGGATCACGTGGTCTTCGAGATCGTGGCCCTTGCGGTGGACGAGATCGATGGCAGTCATGATCATGCCCGGCGTGCAGAAGCCGCATTGCAGCCCGTGATGTTCGCGAAAGGCTTCCTGCATCGGATGCAGCGGCGCGCCGTCGGCAGCGAGACCTTCGATGGTTTTAACCTCGTGGCCATCGGCCATCACGGCCAGCGTGGTGCAGGCCTTCACTGCCTTGCCGTCGAGATGCACGACGCAGGCGCCGCATTGCGACGTGTCACAACCGACATGGGTGCCGGTCAGCCGCAGTTCTTCGCGCAGGAATTGCACCAGCAGGGTGCGCGGATCGATATTCTTGGCGACGGGATTGCCGTTCACGATCATCGAGACTTTTGCCATATGCACTCTCTGTCATCCGCGCGTGCCGTTGCATGGCCGCACGGTTCTTAAAATCGTTCCAGACGCATCATATGGACGAAGTTTGCCATCGGCAACCGCGCGTGGCGGCGGCGGGCGCTGCATTTGATGCAGAGTTCAAGACCGTGTGATCGCAGGAGATCTCGTCCCGGGCGCGATGCAGCGCTCTTGTGCTGCGTCGCAGAACCGGGACCGTCACAGATGCCGGAGCGTCGTGCGGTCCCGGTTCTGCGACGGCGGCATCACGAATACCGCAGCGCGCCCGGGACACGGAGAATCAGCTTTGCCGAGAATCAGCCCTGCACGGCTTTGGCGAAATTATGGAAGAACTCATCGGCAATCTTCTTGGCCGAGCCGTTGATCAGGCGCTGGCCGAGCTGGGCGAGCTTGCCGCCGATCTGCGCTTCGACATTGTAGGTCAGCAGCGTGCCGCCATCCTTGTCCGTCAGTGCCACGGCGGCACCGCCCTTGGCGAATCCGGCGAAGCCGCCCTCGCCCTCGCCGGAGATCTTGTAGCCGTTCGGCGGATCGAGATCGCTGAGCGTGA
>JAPLPC010000086.1 GCA_026400425.1 Hyphomicrobiales bacterium
ATGATCACCGTCGGCCGTTTCGGCAAAGCGTTGAGCGAGATGGTCAGCGTTTTGGCGCTGCGTTGATCGATCTCGAAGGTCTGGCCGATCTTCTGCATGAAATCACTGAGCGGCGTCATGAAGCGGTGCATCGGCAGCACCACGGAGGCGCGCAGGCGCTTGGTGATGTCGGAGACGCCGTCGAGCGACATGGTGTAGCTGCCGTCGATCGGCACCATCACGATGTCGAGCCGGCCGATGGCCGCAAAATGGCTTTCGTCGAGCTTGTGATGGAGATGGCCGAGATGGCCGATGCACAACCCGGCGACCTCGAAGATGAAGATGGAATTGCCGTCCTTGCGCATCTCGCCGCCGCTGTCGTCGCCGAGATAGCGGCGGATGTCGGTGGTGACGTTGCGGATGATGACGTCGCCGATGCGTTCGTGGATCTGCGCGGGCTGGCCGCTGTCGCCCCAGCCATGCAGCACGGTCTTGATGCGCGGATCGGGGTTGAGCGTGTAATGTGTGGAGTGGGCGCGGTTCATGGTCACCACGTCGGGCACGCGGTCGAGCCCGTATGCGCCGCTGTAGTCGGTGGCGATGGTCACGCCGCCGGGCGTCTCGATGTAATAGGTGGAATGGCCGGCATAGGTGATGGAGACTTCATCGGCCTTGCTGGCCGTGCGGCGCAGGCTGACGGGGATGGCGCGCGGCGGGCGCTCGGCCATCGCCAGGCACTCGCTGCCGCGTGCGGCGGTCTGGGCGTAAGATGGCGCGGCGATGCAAGTCGCGGCTAGAATGACGGCGGAGAGAAATCGCAGCATGGTCTGACGGTCTCCGGATTCCGGTCGTTACTGTATCGCCAAACCCGATCTCCGCAACGATTTGCTCTGCGGTGGGCACCAGGCGAGGGGCGCGCTGATGTCGCGGGCATTTCCGTCCTCGATTGGGCAAAGACGTGGATACCCGGCATACGCCGGGCATGACGGAATGAAACACCATGCGCAGCGCAGGCATGGCCGCGTGCGGCTTGACCCTGCGGCGTGCGACAGTCAGGTTCCGCGCCTTCTCTCGCGGATATTCCTGCCCTCATGTTCACCGTCGCCTCGCTCTGGATACCCTTCACCATCATCGCCTCGCTGGGGCAGGTGGCGCGCAATGCCATGCAGCGCTCGCTCACCGGGCCGCTCGGCACCTGGGGGGCAACCAATATCCGGTTCCTGTTCGGTCTGCCGTTTGCGCTGGTGTTCTTCGCGGTCATCGTGCTCGTCACCGGCGATCGTGTGAGCTGGCCGACCCTGGCGTTCTGGCCGTGGCTGCTGCTCGGCGCGCTCAGCCAGATCTTTGCCACCGGCCTGATGCTGGCGGCGATGAACGAGCGCTCCTTCGTGGTCACCACCGCCTATCTGAAAACCGAGGCGATCCAGACCGCGATCTTCGGCTTCGTGTTCCTCGGCGATCAGCTTACGGCGTTGCGCGTGGTGGCGATCCTGATCGCGACCGGCGGCGTCGTGGTCACCGCGTTGCGCCCGGGGGCGGCGCGCGATCTCGGCAATTTGCGTCCGACCCTTCTGGGCCTGGTTGCCGCCGCGGCCTTTGCGTGCTCCGCCGTCGGATTTCGCGGCGCCATCCTCACCGTGTCCGATGTGAGTTTCGTCACGGCTGCATCTTATGCGCTGGTGTGGGCGCTGTTGGTGCAGAGCGCGATCCTGACCGTGTATCTGCTGCTGCGGGCGCCGCTGGTCCTGCGCAAAATTCTCGGCCTGTGGCGTCCGTCGATGCTGGCCGGCTTCGCGGGCGCCGCCGCCTCGCAATTCTGGTTCCTGGCCTTCGCGCTGACGGCGGCGGCCAATGTGCGCACGCTGGCGCTGGTCGAGGTGCTGTTCGCACAGGCGGTCGCGTATTATTCTTTCAAGCAGACGCCGTCATGGCGCGAACTCGCCGGCGTGGCGCTGATCGTCATCGGCGTGGCGCTGTTGGTGGCGGCGTGATGTCCCTTTCGCGTCACCGCACGCTGCGATAGGACTGATGCTGGTCCTTCCGAGACGAGATCGATGCGCATCCTGCCGCTGCTGCTTTTGCTGATGACGAGTCCCGCGATGGCGGCCGAAGCCATCGTCAAGGATGGCGACACCATCCAGATCGGCAACACCGCCTACAACCTTGCGGGAGTGGATGCGCCCGAAGTCGATCAACCGTGTATCGACGAACATGCGGACAACTGGGCCTGCGGTGTCGAGGCGCGCGACCGGCTGGTGAAGCTGGTCGGCAAGCGCGAGGTGCGTTGCGAGGAACTCGGCGACGACAAGGCCGAGAAAGGCCGTCGCGCGGCGCTGTGCACCGTTGCGGGCGAGGCGATCAGCCTCAACCAGGCCGTGATCCAATCCGGCTTTGCGGTGAGTGCGGAGCCACCAGCCAAGGCCGGCGCCAAGGTCAAATTCCAGGCCGACGAGGCCGTGGCGAAGGACAAGCGACAGGGCCTGTGGCGCGGCTGTTTCGTGACGCCGGCGCAATTCCGCACCAAGGGTGCGGACGCAGCGCTGCTCGGGTCCGCCTGCCGCAGCGACAAGGACAGGGAGATACGAGCCGCGCTGTTCCCGGCCGATCTGCCGATGCCGTCCGGCTGCAACATCCGCGCAAAGCAGGTCCGCCGTGCCAGGCTCACCGGCAATGTCGGCGTCTACCTGATCCCGCAATGTCAGAACTATGCTACCCAGCCGAAGCCGGACCGCTGGTTCTGCAGCGAGGACGACGCCCGCGCGGCCGGATACCGCAAGGCGCTCAACTGCCAGGCATCCGGCAGCCGCAAGTGAGCCCATCGCCGGTGACGCTGGACCCGGGCGCGCGAACCTCGTAGCAAATCGCAACAGCTGGGAGGCATCGGGCGTGCATATTCCAGCCAGCGAAATCCGGAGTGAAGCGCGTGGCCGAAAGCACCAGTTCGTCAGCATCGATCGAAGCCGTTGAGCGCGATCTGGCCTCGGCCGGCTATATTGCCAGCCGACAGATCGCCACCGCGGTCTATCTCGCCGACAAGATCGAGAAGCCGATCCTGGTCGAGGGGCCTGCCGGTGTCGGCAAGACCGAACTGGCGAAAGCCATCGCGGCGTCGCGTGGCCTCGAGATGATCCGCATGCAGTGCTATGAGGGGCTCGACGAGGCCAAGGCGCTGTATGAGTGGAAATACGCCAAGCAGCTGCTCTACACGCAGATCCTGAAGGACAAGCTCGGCGAAGTGCTGGGCGATGCCGATACGCTGGCCAAGGCGCTGGATCAGCTGCATGCGTTCGGCGACGTGTTCTTCTCGAAGGAATTCGTCGAGCCGCGGCCGCTGCTGCGTGCGCTCGAACAGCCCAAGGGCTGCGTGCTGCTGATCGACGAAATCGACAAATCCGACGCCGAGTTCGAATCGCTGCTGCTGGAAATCCTGTCCGATTTCCAGGTCACCATTCCCGAACTCGGCACCATCGCGGCGGTGGTGAAGCCGACGGTGATCCTCACCTCCAACGGCGAACGCGATCTCGGCGATGCGTTAAAGCGCCGCTGCCTGCATCTGCATATCGGCTTCCCCGAGCCGAAGCTGGAAGAACGCATCGTTGAAACCCGGGTGCCCGGCGTGTCGGCCACCTTGCGCAAACAACTGGTCGGCTTCGTCAGCCAGTTGCGCACGCTGGATCTGAAGAAACTGCCATCGGTGAGCGAGACCATCGACTGGGCGAAAGTGCTGGTGCTGCTCGGCGCCTCCGATCTCGGCCATGAGATGGTGAAGGACACGCTCAACGTTCTGTTGAAGTATGAGGGCGATATCGAAGCGACGATGCCGAACGTCTCCACCTTCGTCGCCCAGTCCGGGCGGCAGGGCGTGTTCGGGTAGGTCATGCGCGACACGCTGCATCGTTTCTTTCGGGCGGCGCGCGGGGCGGGCGTGCGCATTTCGCCGGCCGAAAGCATCGATGCCATGCGTGCTGCTGCCGAAGTCGGGCCGGGCGACCGCGCCATCCTGCGCGATGTGCTGTTGCTCACCATGGCGAAATCCGGCGAGGAGAAAGCAGCGCTCGCCGCCTGTTTCGATGCATTCTTCACGCATCCAGAGTTCGAGCAGTCGCCACCGGCGAATGACGATCAGCAGGACGCCGACGACGCGAGCGATGACGAGGCTGGCCAGGACCACGCCAATGCCGCTGCCGATGCGGCTTCCGCAGCGGGGCAGCCGGCCGAACTCGGCGCACTCGCGCAGATGCTGCTGGCGCAGGACCGCGCCGCCATCACGGCGGCATTGTCGAACGCGGCCAATGCGGCGAGCCTGAGCAATATCCGCGTCTTCACGCAACGTGGCCTGTTTGCCAGCCGCGTGCTCGAACAGCTCGGCATCGCGCAACTGCGCGATGATATCGACGCGCTCACGGCCAGCAACCCCGCCGACGCCGAACGGCTCGCGGCAGGACTCGGCAGCCTGCGTGAGACCGTCAGCGAAATGGTGTCGCAGGCCTTGCTGCTGTATGGCCGCGAGGAGACCGAAGCGCTGCGCAACGAGATTCTGCGCAGCGCGCCGATGGCGCGGCTGGAGCAGCGCCAGATCGCGCAGATGCGCCTGCTGATCCGGCAGATCGCGCGCCGCCTGCGCGAGCGATTCAGCAAGCCACGCAAGCGCCAGCGTCGCGGCCATCTCGATGTCCGCCGCACCATGCGCCGCAATGCCGCCTGGGGCGGCGTGCCGTTTCTCACGGCCTGGAAGCGCCGTGATCGCGACAAGCCGAAGATCGTCGCCATCTGCGACGTCTCGGGCTCGGTGGCGCAGGTGTCGGACTTCCTCCCGCTGCTGATCCACAGCCTGCACGAAGTCGTGTCGGATGTGCGCTCTTTCGCGTTCTCCGGCCATCTGATCGAAGTCAGCGCGTTGCTGGAGAACAACAAGCCGGAAGAGGCGATGAAGCAGATCATGGCGTCGGTCGGCTACGGCTCGTCGGATTACGGCCGCTCCCTCGCCGATTTCGAAAAGGATTTCATGAGGGCGGTGACGCCGCAGACCACGGTGATCGTGCTCGGCGACGCCCGCAGCAATAATCTCGATCCGCGCGCGGATATTCTGCGCCGGATCGGCGAGCGTTCGAAGCGGCTGGTGTGGCTCAATCCCGAAAATCGCGTCAGCTGGGGTTTTGGCGATTCCGAAATGCCGCGCTATGCGACCTTCTGCAACGTGGTGCGCCAATGCGCGACGGCGCAGCAGCTGGAGCGCGCGGTGTCGGATATCGTGGCGACGTATCAGTAGCGCTCCCACCCTACAATTGTCGACCAGGAGATACCGATGTCGTCGATCGATACCCTCTTCACATCCGCAAAATTCGCCGACGGCTCGCTGAACGACATCGCCGTCACGGCCGGTCGCATCAGTGCGATCACGCCGAGCGGCGGTGCTGTATCTGCCGCAAAGACCATCGATCTCGGTGGCACCCTCGTCATTCCGTCCTTCGTCGAAGGTCATGTTCATCTCGACACCAGTTTTCATGGCGATGTCTGGCGTCCGCATGTGCCGTATTCCAACGGCTTCAACGTGCAGGAGCGCGTCGCCGTCCAGGCCGACAACATGGCCAAGGCGGCACCGATGGCGGAGCGGGCGCGGAGCCAGCTCGAACTTTGCCTCGGCCATGGCAGCACGCGGATGCGCAGCCATGTGATGGTCGATGGCTCGGTTGGCTTGACATCGCTGGAGACCATTCTCGCGGTGCGCGAGGCGCATCGCGATGTCATGGATATCCAGCTGGTCGCCTTTCCGCAGAGCGGCATCCTGCGCAGCCCCGGCACGGCTGATCTGCTCGACGCTGCCTTCGATCTCGGCGCGGACGTCATCGGCGGGCTCGATCCCGGCGGCTTCGACTGCGACGTCGAGAAGCATCTCGACGTGGTGTTCGGCATCGCCGA
>JAPLPC010000558.1 GCA_026400425.1 Hyphomicrobiales bacterium
GGCATAGATGCCGGCAGCCTCCTGCCGGATCATGCCGGCACGCAGCATCAGCCGGTGCGAGACGATCTCCGCTTCCTTCGGCGTTTCCTTGAGGATGGGGAGAAAATAGCGCGACAACCGCATCGTGAAGCCTGGAGATTCGGAGGAATGAACTGAGGCGAGTGAAACCGGATCGAGCGGCAAAACACAAGGGCAGCGGCTCAATCGCCGCTTTGGAAAGCAGTATCCGGCCGCTTCGGCAGCGCGACGCAACCAGAGCGTTTCAAGCCCCCTTGTTTGGAAGCTCAGACGACAACCCGCAGCTGCAGAAAACCTTTGCTTTCTAAGCATGCCTTAATTTTGAACAGACTATGCCGAAATTGATGACAAACACAAAAAGTTCAGTTACGACTCGAACCTCAGGCAAATCCGCAAGAATTTGCCGAGAACGGTCCAAGTCTCGGGAGGAACCCTGACGCGCTCAAGCAGCGTCAACCCGCCAATCAAAGGATAAAATCCAACGATCGGGGTATATAGGGTCGACACAATTTTCCGAGCAGGGCCATGTGCCCTGCTCTTTTTTTGCAAGTCGTTCCAAGCAGTGGCCTGCCCAGCGAATGGGCACTGTTTCACCAATTCCAGAGATAGACGCAAGACACGCAGACGTGGCCTATTGATGCGCATGGCGAATTGATGCGGGTGGTGCCGGTCGCCGATCCGATATGGCGAAGAGCGGATTACGCCCCGCTTATCCGTTCTGCATCGCGCTCGCGGTTCGTCTTGACGCCCGACAACCACGAACAAACCAGTCCCTGCGACGCACCGACGAGACCGAATGTCAGCACCTGCGACAGCGGGATCGGCACCGAGGTCCAGATCTGCAACATCGCGATGCTGACGACATAGCCGGTGATCGTCGATGTCAGCACCTTCGGCCACAGGCCCATCTTGTCTTCGAGGAACCAGTCCTCGCCCCACATGATCAGCGAAGGGATCAGACCGAACCAGTAGGCGATCGGCAATCCCATCAGGAAGCCGATGAAGCCGCCGATGATGCGGCCGCTGAGCACTTCGCGGATTTCGAACACGGCGAAGCCGATGACGGGACCGAGCAGCAGGAACAGCAGGAAGCGCTTCATGCGATGACCCTCCTAGTCGCTGCGATCGGATACCTGCTCACAGCGGCACGCCCATCAGTTTCGACAGCCGCTCGATATTGAGATAGCCGGCGCTCTGCGCGGCCAATCCGGCCGCGAAGAACAAAGCTGACAACACGGTGGTCCAGATCAGTTTGTGTCCCATCCGCGCCAGCACCGGCGCACCGGGATCGGTCCCTTCGGCGCCCTCGCCCGCTTCCTGCTGGCTACGCACCCCGAACGGCAAAGTCAGGAACAGCGTGACCCACCAGATCACGAAGTAGACCGCGAATGCTGTCGAGATCGTATAGGCCATCGTGCCCTCAGGACTGTTCGATTTCGACCAACGCGCCGGAGAAATCCTTCGGGTGCAGGAACAGCACCGGCTTGCCATGGGCGCCGATCTTCGGCTCGCCGTCGCCGAGTACCCGCGCGCCCTCACTGATCAGCTGATCGCGCGCCGCGATGATGTCCGGCACCTCATAGCAGAGATGATGAATGGCACCATCGGGATTGCGCGCGACGAATTTGCCGATCGGAGATTCCTCGCCCAGCGGCTCGATGAATTCGATCTTGGTGTTCGGCAAGGTCGCGAACACCGTGTAGACGCCATGCTCGGGCAGCGGCACGCGCTCGGAAATCTCGGCACCGAAAGCGGCGCCGTAGATCTTCGCGGCCTTGGCTGCATCGGCGGCCGCGATCGCGACGTGATTGAGCCTGCCCAGCATGATGTCCTCCGTTTTTCTTTTGCGCGTATTCTTTTTTCTTACTGCTCGACCGTCAGGATGTGGACGTAGCACATCGTCTTCTTACCCCAATGTTCGGCCAGCGTGGAGCGGACCGCACGCCGCACCGATTCCGCCATCGCGTCGGGATCGCGCTTGCGCGCCTTGGGCAGGTTCTCCACCACATCGACGACGAGATCGAACACGATATCGTCGAGCACGGCACCGGCCGAATTCTTTTCGGGAATGCCGATCAGATCGACGGCGGGGTCGTCGACCAGATCGCCCTTGTTGGTGATCGCCAGCGCGATGAAGGCGCAGCCGGCAAAACCGAGCCGGCGGCGCTCGGAGACGGCGCGCGATTTCTCGCTTTCGAGAATCGAGCCGTCCTTGAAAATGCGTCCCGACGGCAACTGATCGATGACCGCGGGATCGCCCGGGCCGAGTTTGACGAGAGCGCCGGTCTTGACGATCATCACCTTCGGCACGCCGCAGGCGCGCGCGAGTTTGGCGTGCTCGCTCAGATGCAGTGCCTCGCCGTGAACGGGGATCAGGAGTTCGGGGCGAATCCAGGAGATCATGTCGCGCAATTCATCGCGGCGCGGATGGCCGGAGACGTGCACCAGCGCGTCACGGTCGGTGATCACCTCGATGCCCTGGGTAACCAGGCCGTTGATGATGGTGCCGACTGCCTTCTCGTTGCCGGGAATCGTGCGCGACGAGAAGATCACCGTGTCGCCCTGGTTCAGCGTCACCATAGGATGATCGTCATTGGCGATGCTCGCCAGCGCCGCGCGGCTTTCGCCCTGGCTTCCGGTGCACAGCGCCAGCACCTTGTCCGGCGGGAAATGGCCGTAATAATCGGCGTTGCGGAACGGCGGCAGGCCGTCGAGATAACCGCATTCGCGCGCCACCTGCACCACGCGCTCCATGGCGCGACCGACCAGCACGACCTCGCGGCCCGACGCCTGCGCGGCTTCGGCCACGGCGCGCACGCGCGCCACGTTGGAGGCGAACGTGGTGACGGCGACGCGGCCCTTGGACGCCATCACCAGCTTCGTCAGCGTGGCAGCGACTTCCATCTCGGACGGCGAACGACCGTCGCGCACGGCATTGGTGGAGTCGCCGATGATCGCCAGCACGCCCTGGTCGCCGAGTTCGCGCAGGCGCTTCTCGTCGGTGGGCTTGCCGATGATCGGGGTCGGATCGATCTTCCAGTCACCGGTGTGCAGCACGGTGCCGACAGGCGTGTGCAGCGCGATGGCGTGGCTTTCCGGAATCGAATGCGCCACCGGAATCATTTCGATGTCGAACGGACCAACATTGAACCGCGAACCGGACTCGACGACGGTGACCGGAATTTTCGGCGCGCCGCGCTCGGCCGCGCACTTCGCCTCGAACAATGCTGCTGAAAACTTGGTGGCATAGATCGGGCATTTCAGCTTCGGCCACAGATCGATGATGGCGCCGAAGTGATCCTCATGGGCGTGCGTGAGCACGAGGCCGACTAGGTTCTTCTTCTGCTTTTCCAGAAACGTGATGTCGGGCATCACAAGGTCGATGCCGGGCAGATGCTCCTCGTCGCCGAAATAGACGCCGAGATCGATCGCCAGCCATTTGCGCTGCTGGTTGCTGCCGAGGCCATAGATCGACAGGTTCATGCCGATCTGGCCGACACCTCCCAGTGAAGCGAATGTAAGTTCGTCGGGTCTTGTCATTGTCCAGTCCTTGCCGACGCCGCGGAGCCGAAGTGAACGTCGCCCGCCGAGATCGGCACGCGCCGACCATCTGCAGTCGCGACGATCAGACAACCGGCGTCGTCAATCGTATCGAAGATTCCTGAAAGTGTGGAGTTGCCGGTCTGCACCGAGACTGGCTGTCCCAGCCCGGCGGCGCGTTCCAGCCACGCCTTGCGTATGGCGGCGAACCCTCTTCCGCTGTCCCAGATACCTGACATCTCGTGCCAAGTATCGGACAAAGTCGCAAAAAAGTCTTCGGCGCTGGCACTGACGCCCAGCGCGCTGAGGCAGGTGACCGGATATGGCATGCCGTCCGGCGCCGCGACGATATTGGTGCCGATGCCGACAACCACGGCGAGTGCCCCGCTCGGATGCGTCTCGGCTTCGAGATTCATGCCAACCAGCTTGGCGCCCCCCGCCATCACGTCGTTCGGCCATTTCAGCCGGTAGTCGTTGGCCGCCGAGTTGGGCGCCCGCATCGCGGCCTCGACGCTGACCTGCCGTAGTGCCTTTTCAAGCGCGACACCGGCTGCGAAACCGAGCGTAGCAGCGGCCGACGGGGCGATGTCCAGCACTTCGAGCACCGAGCTTGCAAGATTGCCGCGCGGCGCGATCCAGGGCCGGTTGCGCCGACCGCGACCGGCCGTCTGCATCGTGGTCACGAACCACATCGGCCCGCGCTCGCCGGCGCGGGCGCGGTCCATGGCTTCGGTATTGGTGGATCCCGTGCTTTCGAAGGTGGCGAGCCTGGTGCCCGCCGCCGATGCCCGTGGCCCGAGCGCGAAAGCCACTAGAACAACGACTTCGCTGCCAGCGAGGCTGCACTGACCAGCGGAGCCGGATAGACAAAGAACAGGATGTTGAACACGCCGGTCACCGCGAGCACGGTGCGCAGTTCGACCCGCATCGGATCGAGCGCGCCCGTCGGCTCGTCGAAATACATCAGCTTGACGATGCGCAGATAATAGAAGGCGCCGACCACCGAGGCGAGCACGCCCACCACGGCGAGTACGAACAGGCCCGACTTGATGGCGGCCATGAAGACGTAGAACTTGCCGAAGAAACCTGCCAGCGGCGGCACGCCGGCCAGCGAGAACAGGAACATGGCGAAGAAGAACGCCACGGCTGGATTGGTGCGCGACAGGCCGGCGAAGTCCGAGATGCTTTCGAGCGGCTGGCCGTTGCGCTTCATGGTCAGGATGATGGCGAACGAGCCGAGGGTCATCGCCACATAGATGGCGATATAGACCAGCACGCCCTGCGCGCCCTCTTGCGTACCTGCCGCAAGACCGACCAGCGCAAAACCCATATGGCCGATCGACGAATAGGCCATCAGGCGCTTGATGTTGGTCTGGCCGATGGCGGCGAACGAGCCGAGCACCATCGAAGCCAGCGACACGAACACCACGATCTGCTGCCACTGCATCATGATGCCGGGGAAAGCCGTGAGCGCCACGCGGGTGAAGACGGCGAGTGCGGCGACCTTCGGAGCCGAGGCGAAGAACGCGGTGACCGGGGTCGGCGCGCCTTCATAAACGTCCGGCGTCCACATGTGGAACGGTACGGCCGAGACCTTGAAGCAGAGGCCGGCGAGCAGGAACACCAGGCCGAACACGAGACCGATATTGCCGGTCTTGGCCTCGGCGGCGATGCCGGCAAAATTCACCGTGCCGGTGAAGCCATAGACCATCGAGGCGCCGTAGAGCAGCATGCCCGACGACAGCGCGCCGAGCACGAAATACTTCAGGCCGGCTTCGGTGGATTTGGCATTGTCGCGGTTCGAGGCGGCGACGACATAGAGCGCAAGGCTCATCAGTTCGAGGCCGAGATAGAGCATGATCAGGTCGCCGGCCGAGATCAGCACCATCATGCCGGTGGTCGAGAGCAGCACCAGGATCGCGTATTCGAAAATCTTCGCCTGCTCGGCGAGATAGGACCGCGACAGGATCAGCGTCACGCCGGAGCCGATCAGCGCAAGGATTTTCAGGCGTGACCGCGGACGCCGTCAGCGCCAGGACCTTCAGGAAGCGCGCATAGTCGTCGACGATGAAGCTGCCGCCGAAGGTGACCAGCTTGCCCGCCGGCAACATGACCTCGGCAACGCCGACGACGATCAACAGGCAGATGGCCAGCGCCGTCACCAGCCCCGTCACCTTGGGGCCGTTGAAGGCGCCGATCATCAGCAGCACCATCGCGCCCACTGCCAGGATCAGCTCCGGCAGCACGGGCAACAGTGAATATCCAGCGGTCGTAATTGTCATAGCGAGATCCTGGTCCGCTGCGGTCAGTGCAGCAGTGCCGCTGCCTTCACGGCAGCAGTTGCAGCAGCATAATTCTTGACGACGAGATCAACCGAGGCCGCCGACATATCGAGGACGGGCTTCGGATAGACACCGAACAGAATGGTGAGAACGGCGAGCGGCACCAGCAATAGGCCTTCGCGGGCCGTCATGTCCTTGATGCCCATCAGTGCCGGCTTGGTCAGATCGCCGAACACCACCTTGCGGAACAGCCACAGCGCATACGCCGCCGACAGGATGACGCCGGCGCAGGCGACCGTCGCGGTCGGGATCGAGACCTTGAAGGTGCCGAGCAGCGTCAGGAATTCGCCGACGAAGCCGGAGGTGCCGGGCAGACCGACATTGGCCATGGTGAAGACCATGAACAGCAAGGCATAGATCGGCATCCGGTTGACCAGGCCGCCATAGGCCGCGATTTCGCGGGTATGCATGCGGTCATAGGCGACGCCGACACAGAGGAACAGCGCGCCCGACACGATGCCGTGCGAGATCATCTGGAACACCGCACCGGCGACACCCTGCTGGGTGCCGGCGAAGATGCCCATCGTCACATAGCCCATGTGAGCGACCGACGAGTAGGCGATCAGCTTCTTGATGTCTTCCTGCATCAAGGCGACGAGCGAAGTGTAGACGATGGCGATCGCCGACAGCGTCCACACCATCGGTGCGAAATACAGCGACGCATCCGGGAACATCGGCAGCGAGAAGCGCAGGAAGCCGTAGCCGCCCATCTTCAGCATGATCGCGGCCAGAACGACCGAACCGGCGGTCGGCGCTTCGACGTGGGCGTCCGGCAGCCAGGTGTGCACCGGCCACATCGGCATCTTCACCGCGAACGACGCGAAGAAGGCCAGCCATGCCCACATCTGCAGGCTGCGCGGCATCGTGGTCTGCATCAAGGTCGGGATGTCGGTGGTGCCGGCCTGCCAGTACAGCGCCATGATGGCGAGCAGCATCAGCACCGAGCCCAGAAACGTGTAGAGGAAGAACTTGAACGACGCGTAGACGCGGCGCGGACCACCCCAGATGCCGATGATCAGGAACATCGGGATCAGGCCGCCTTCGAAGAACAGATAGAACAGCACGAGATCCAGCGCCGAGAATGTGCCGATCATCAGCGTTTCCAGAACCAGGAACGCCATCATGTATTCCGGCACCCGCTTCGAGACCGACTTCCAGCTGCACAGGATGCAGAACGGCATCAAGGCCGTGGTCAGGATCACGAAAGGGAACGAGATGCCGTCGACACCCATATGATAGTTGATGGTCGCGGCCAGCCAGGGCGCCTTTTCGACGAACTGGAAGCCGGCATTGGCGCCGTCGTAGCGCGCCACCATGATCAGCGACACCGCGAAGGTCGCAATGGTCGCCCACAGGGCGATCCACTTGGCGTTGCGATCGGCCGCCTCGTCGCGGCCGCGCGCCAGCAGATAGATGAGCGCGGCGCCGAGCGTCGGCAGGAAGGTGGTGACCGACAGGATCGGCCAGGTCATGACTGAGCCGGACATTAGTGGCCCCCCAGGCCGAAAGTAAACCAGGTGATCAACCCGGCGACGCCGATCAGCATCGCGAAGGCATAGTGATAGAGATAGCCGCTCTGGATCTTGACCGCACCGCGCGCGACATCGAGCACGCGCGACGAGACGCCGTCGGGGCCGAGCCCGTCGATGACCATGCCGTCGCCCTTCTTCCACAGGAAGTGGCCGAGCCATTTGGCCGGACGGACGAAGACGATGTCGTACAGCTCGTCGAAGTACCATTTGTTGAGCAGGAACTTGTAGAGCAGCGGATGCTGGTTCGCGAGCTCGACCGGCAGATACGGCTTGCGGATATAGAACAGGTACGAGATCAGGAAGCCCGCCACCATCATCACGGTCGGCAGATACGGCACCCACACCGGCAGGTGATGCATGTCGTCGAGGATGGTCGGGTTCATCTTCAGCGACTCGCGGAAGAACTCGGCGACATGGTGTCCGGCAAAGGCTTCCTTGAACGGGAAGCCTGCGGCAAACGAACCGACGCCCAGCACGGCCAGCGGAAACAGCATCCACATCGGCGCCTCATGGGCCGCATCGTAATGCTTCTGGTCGTGCGGCTTGCCGTGGAAGGTCTTGAACACCAGACGCCACGAATAGAACGACGTCAGCAGCGCCGCGATCACCGTCATCAGGAAGCCGTAAAAGGCAAACGGGTTGTGCGAGGCATAGGCCGCTTCGATGATCGCATCCTTGGAGAAGTAGCCGGCGGTGAACGGGAAGCCGGTCAGCGCCAGCGTACCGATGGTCATCATCGCATAGGTGAAGGGGATCTTGTTCCACAGGCCACCCATTTTGCGGATGTCCTGCTCGTGATGCATCGCATAGATCACCGAGCCCGAGCCGAGGAACAGCAGCGCCTTGAAGAAGGCATGCGTGAACAGGTGGAACATGGCGACCGAATAGGCCCCTGCCCCCAGCGCCACGAACATGTAGCCGAGCTGCGAACAGGTCGAGTACGCGACAATGCGCTTGATGTCGTTCTGCACGAGGCCGATGGTCGCCGCGAAGAACGCCGTGGTGGCGCCGACCAGCATGACGACGGCCTGGGCATTCGGCGCCAGTTCGAACAGCGGCGACATCCGCGCGACCATGAACACGCCGGCGGTGACCATGGTGGCGGCGTGGATCAGCGCCGACACCGGGGTCGGGCCTTCCATCGCGTCCGGCAGCCAGGTGTGCAGCAGGAACTGCGCCGATTTGCCCATGGCGCCGACGAACAGCAGCAGACAGCACAAGGTCAGCGCATCGGCCTGCCAGCCGAAGAAGTTGATGGTCTTGCCGACCAGGCTCGGCGCGCCCGCGAAGATCGCATCGAAATCGGTGGTCCCCAGCAGCATGAAGATGCCGAAGATGCCGAGCAGGAAGCCGAAGTCGCCGACGCGGTTGACCACGAAGGCCTTGATGGCGGCGGCATTGGCGGTCGGCTTCTTGAACCAGAAGCCGATCAGGAGATACGACGCCAGGCCGACGCCTTCCCAGCCGAAGAACAGCTGCAGCAGGTTGTCGGCAGTCACCAGCATCAGCATCATGAAGGTGAACAGCGACAGATAGGCCATGAAGCGCGGCCGGTTCGGATCGTCTTCCATGTAGCCGAGCGAATAGATGTGCACGAGCGACGACACGGTGGTGACGACCACCAGCATGACGGCGGTCAGCGTATCGACGCGCAGCGTCCAGGACAGTTGCAGGTCGCCGGAATTGATCCAGTTCAGCAGCACGACGCGGATGTCGTGGTGATTGAAGGCGACGTCGACGAAGGTGATCCAGGCCAGCGCGGCCGAGACCACCAGCAGACCGACGGTGATCAGCTCTGCCGCACGCGAACCGAACGCGGCGGGCTCGGCGACATGGTGGTGATCGTCGTGTGCGTCATGCGCGTGATCGTCATGCGCATGCGATGCGTGGGCGTCGGCATGACCATGATGGCCATGGTCGTCGTGACCATGCGCGTGGTCCATGTCGTCGCCGC
>JAPLPC010000272.1:0-1696 GCA_026400425.1 Hyphomicrobiales bacterium
CCGTAGTCACGCACCAGCCCGGCCCCGATGGCCGCGGCACGGCGTGCGAAACTGGCATAGTCCGCCTGCACCGTGGTGTCGCTCAGCAACGCCGGGGCGTCCGGATGGAGACGCGCCGACGCTGCCAGCCACTGGGCGACATTCATCGCCGGCTACTTCGCCGGCTCCAGGATCGAGACGTAATTTGCGACGGCCGCGCCGCCCATATTGAAGATGCCGGCGAGTTTGGCGTTCTTGATCTGCATGCCCTCGGGCGCCTGGCCAAGCAGCTGCATCGCACTCAGCACATGCATGGACACGCCGGGGGCGCCGATCGGATGACCCTTGGCCTTGAGGCCGCCGGAGGGATTGACCGGCAACTTGCCGTCCTTCTGCACCCAGCCTTCCTTGATGGCGCGCGCGCCCTGCCCGCGCGGCGTCAGGCCCATGGCTTCATATTCGATCAGCTCGGCGATGGTGAAACAGTCATGGGTCTCCACGAAAGAGAGATCGCCAAGCGCGACGCCGGCGGTCTTTAGCGCCTTCTGCCACGCCACGGTGCAGCCCTCGAATTCGAGGATGTCGCGCTTCGACATCGGCAGGAAATCCTGGGCATGGCCGGTGGCCTTGATGTTCACGGCCTTGCCCATGGTCTTGGCGGTCTCGGCATCGGTCAGCACCAGTGCGGCGGCGCCGTCCGACACCAGCGAGCAGTCGGTGCGCTTGAGCGGACCGGCGACGAACGGGTTCTTGTCGCTCTCGGACCGGCAAAATTCGAAACCGAAATCCTTGCGCATCTGCGCATAGGGATTGTGGACCCCATTGGCGTGGTTCTTGGCGGCGATCATCGCCAGCGCATCGGACTGGTCGCCATATTTCTGGAAGTATTTTTGCGCGATGCCGCCGAACACGCCGGCAAAGCCCGCAGGTGTCTCGCCGTCTTCCGGCAAGTATGAGGCGCGCAGCAGGTTCTTGCCGATCTCCGGCCCCGGCGTCTTGGTCATCTGCTCGACGCCGACCACCAGCACGATCTTGGCCGCACCGGCCGCGATCGACTTGATGCCCTGATGCACGGCGGCGGAACCGGTGGCGCAGGCATTTTCGACGCGGGTGGCCGGCTTGAAGCGCAGCGCCGGATCGGCCTGCAGCACCAATGACGCCGTAAAGTCCTGCGGCGAGAAGCCGGCATTGAAATGGCCGAGCACGATTTCATCGACATCCGCCGCCGAAATGCCGGCATCGGCCATGGCCTTGGTAGCGACCCGGACGACCATGCTCTCCACGGTCTCGGCGTCGAATTTCCCGAAGGGCATATGCGCCCATCCAACGATGCTGGCAGTCATGGTCGTTCTCCCGATGTTCGAAATTGTTGCCGATCTTATAATGGCAACGCACCGGGGCATCAATTCGTCATTGCGAGGAGCACTCGCGACGAAGCAATCCAGACCTGCGTTTGCGCTTTCTGGATTGCTTCGCTTCGCTCGCAATGACGGCTTTGGACGATCAGTCCACGAACTTGCCGCCCAATTCATCCTCGATGTGGATGCGGATGATGTCGTCGAACGTCTTCTCTGCCGTGGTGAAGCCGAGCTTCAAGGCACGTGCGGTGTCGAAATCGCGCGGCCAGCCCGACACGATGCCGGTGATGACCGGATCAGTCTCGCGCCTGATGCGGGCCACGACGTTCTTGCCGGCGACGCGTTCCAGCGCGGCGATC
>JAPLPC010000272.1:1708-3724 GCA_026400425.1 Hyphomicrobiales bacterium
CTGTTCGCCGACGGTGACCGACATGCCGGGCATCGAGAGATTCCGCCGCGGTCCCATGGCGTCGAGATCCATGGTGCCGGCATGGATCAGGAAGCCGACGGCAGAGCGCGGCGACGCGTGCCAGTGGCGCACGTCCTCGGACACCGGCAGCACGGCGTCCTTGCCGGCCAGCGGCTCGCGGATGATGTTGGAGAAGAAGCCCGACGCCGCCTTGTTCGGCGCACCCGGGCGGACGCAGATGGTCGGCAGACGAATGCCGATGCCGTCCAGAAAGCCCTTGCGGGTGTAGTCGGCGATCAGCATTTCGCAGATCGACTTCTGGGTGCCGTAGGAGGTCAGCGGCGTGTGGATGAACTCGTCGCCGATCTTCTCGGGGAATGGCGCGCCGAACACCGCGATCGACGACGTGAACACCAACCGCGGCTTGTAATCACTGCCCACGGCACGGATGGCATCGATCAGAAAGCGGGTACCGTCGAGATTGATGCGGTAGCCCTTGTCGAAATCGGCCTCGGCCTCCCCCGACACGATGGCGGCGAGGTGAAAGATCACCTCGGGCTTGGGCGCCAGCAGCGGTGCTGCGGTTTTGGGATCGGCGAAGTCGGACGTCACCAGTTCGATCGGGATCGACGCCCCCGCGGGCTTCGCCGGCGCCACCACGTCCTGCAACGTCATGCGGGTGATGTCGCGATGGCCGAGCCGGCCGTCCTTGATCAGCCGTTCGGTGAGCTTGCGGCCGACCATGCCGGCGGCCCCGAGAATGAGGATATGCATGGGAAACTCCCGTTTGTTGTTATTCTTGAAACCGACTCCGCCCTTATGGTGAGGAGGCGCCAGCTCCAGCGCCGTCTCGAACCATGAACGGGTGCGCGCCGCCATCCTTCGAGACGCGGTCGAAGACGACCGCTCCTCAGGATGACGGGGAGCACGTGGCTACTCCTTCACCGCCCCGGTCATCGCCGACACGTAATGCTCCACGAAAAACGCGTACAGGATCACCAGCGGCAGCGAGCCGACCAGCGCGCCGGCCATCAGCGAGCCCCATTTGTAGATGTCGCCGTCGACGAACTCGTTGACGATGGCCACAGGCACCGTCTTGTTCTGCGTCGATTGCAGAAAGGTCAGCGCGTAGATGAACTCGTTCCAGCACAGCGTGAACGAGAAGATGAAGGCCGAGATCAATCCGGGTACCGCGAGCGGAAGGATGATTTTGAGCAGGATTTGCCAGCGCGACGCGCCGTCGATCAGTGCGCATTCCTCCAGCTCGAACGGGATGGTCTTGAAGTAGCCCATCAAGCGGCTCGCACCGTCGATCAGCGCGCATTCCTCCAGCTCGTAAGGAATGGTCTTGAAATAGCCCATCAGCAGCCAGGTGCAGAACGGGATCAGTAGCGTTGGATAAACCAGGATCAGCGACAGCGGACTGTCGAACAGGCCATAGGCCTGGATGACCGTCGCCAGCGGGATGAACAGGATCGACGGCGGCACCAGATAGGCCATGAAGATCAACGCGCCGACCGTCTGCGCGCCTTTGAAGCGCAGCCGCACGATGGCATAGGCCGCGAGCACGGACGCGACGATCGACAAGAACGTCGCCGCCGCCGCCACATACATCGTGTTCCAGAGCCACTGCGGGTAGTTGGTTTCGAACAGCAGTTTCTGAATGTGCTTGAAGGTCGGCTTGANGGCTTGATGACCCAGAACGGATTGAACCGTTCCATGTCGATCAGCTGTTCGTCCGGTTTTATCGAGGTGAGCGCCATCCAGTAAAATGGAAACAGCAGGATCACCACGATGATGAACAGCGGCACATAGAGCGTGACGATGCGGCGCGGCAGCGACTCCAGATAAGCCATGCCCTCGCTGTTGTCGTCCTTCGCCTGGGTCTGCGTGACCGCAACGCGGGCGGTGTCGGCGATGGCTTCAGTCATGACGGGCCTCAATCATTATCGGTGCCTTGCTGCCATTTGCGGCGTTGCATGCCGAACCAGGAAATCGCGATGGCGGCCAGAAGGA
>JAPLPC010000246.1 GCA_026400425.1 Hyphomicrobiales bacterium
GAATTTCGCCGCAAAGCGGTCGTGAATCGCTTCGTGAACGAAAAATCGCGTCGGGGAGGTGCAGACCTGCCCGCCATTGCGGAATTTCGCCGTCACGGCCGAGATCGCCGCAGCTTCCGGATCGACGTCGCCGAAAATCAACACCGGCGCGTGGCCGCCCAGTTCCAGCGTCATCCGCTTCATCGTCTGGACCGCGAGCGCACCCAGTTGCTTGCCGACCTCCGTCGATCCCGTGAAAGTCAGGCCGCGCGTGATCGGCGAGCGCAACAGCTTTTGCGAGATCAATGCGGGATCTCCGAACACGACATTCAGCACGCCCGCGGGCAAGCCGGCATCCACCAGCGCCGCCGCAATGGCAAGCGCGGTGGCTGGGGTCTCTTCCGCCGGCTTGATGATGACCGAACATCCCGCTGCCAATGCGCTGGAGATTTTTCGCGCCGGCGTGATGGCCGGTGCATTCCACGGCGCAAAGGCCGCGATCGGGCCGAGCGGCTCGCGCACCGCCATCTGCTGGATATTGCGGCTGCGTGACGGGATCACCCGGCCATAGGCACGGCGGCCCTCTTCCGCATTCCACGCAAAAATGCCGGCAGCGGTATCCACCTCGGCGCGCGATTCCGCGATCGGCTTGCCCAGCTCCAGCGTGATCAGGCTGGCGATCGCTTCCTTGCGCTCCACGATCAGCGCTGCCGCGCGCTGCAGGATCGCACCGCGATCGACCGCCGACATCCTGCGCCACTGTTCGAACCCACGCGCTGAACCAGCGAGCGCCTCGTCGAGATCGGCGTTGCTGGCATGCGGCAACGCACCGAGCACGCCGCCCGTGGACGGATTGAGCACCGGCTCGCTGGCACGGCTCTCGCCGCTGCGCCACTTGCCATCGATGAAAAGCTCGAGCGTAGGATAGTCGGTCATCGCAAAGTCCCTTGGTCAGCAAAACGGGCACGGCATTGCCGCGCCCGTGAGTTGGGGGCAGAGTTATCGAAGCCCGGCCGTTACTTGGCCGCGCTGCTCAGCGGGCAGTTACCGTCCTTGAGCGGACGGAACGCCTTGGCGCCGGGAACGGTGTCCAGGATCTTGTAATAATCCCACGGATACTTGGACTCTGCCGGCTGCTTGACCTGCAGTAGATACATGTCGCGGATCACGCGGCCGTCCTCGCGGATCGAGGCGTTGGTCGTATAGAAATCGTTGATCGGGAGTTTCTTCATTTCAGCCACGACCTTGGCGCCGGCATCGGTCTTGGATGCTTCCACCGCCTTGAGATAATGCGTCACGGCACCATAGACGGCCGCCTGCAAGCTGCCCGGCGCCTTGCCGTTGAAGCGCTCCATAAAACGCTTGCTCCATGCGCGGGTCTTCTCGTTGGCGTCCCAGTAGAAGCTGTCGGCGAAGATCAGATCCTTCGCACTGGCAAGACCGAGCGCATGAATGTCCGGCAGGTTCACCAGCAGCGCGGCCATGCTCTGACCGCTCGATGTGAGACCAAACTCGTTGGCCTGCTTGAGCGCCGTCATCATGTCGGAGCCTGCATTGGCGAGACCGACGACCTGGGCCTTGGAGGCCTGCGCCTGCAGCAGGAACGACGAGAAATCCGACGAATTCAGCGGATGTTTGCTCGAGCCGAGCACCTTGCCGCCATTGGCGGTCACAACCTTGGCGGCTTCCGATTCAAGCGCGAGACCGAAACTATAGTCCGCCGTCAGGAAGTACCAGCTCTTGAGGCCCTTCTGCACCAGCGGCGCAGTGGCGACGTTGGCGAGGGCGTAGTTGTCATAGGCCCAGTGCACACCATTCGGCGAACAGGCTTTGCCGGTGAGGTCCGGCGTGCCCGGGCCGGTGGCCAGGAACACCTTGTCCTTCTCCCGCGACAGCTGCTGCACAGCCAGCGCCACGCCCGACGACACCACTTCCGTAATCGTGTCGACGCCTTCGGTGTCATACCACTTGCGCGCCAAAGCGAGGCCGATATCGGCCTTGTTCTGATGATCGGCCGAGATCACCTCGATCGGCATCCCATCGACCTTGCCGCCAAAGTCTTCAACCGCCATCTTGGCAGCCAGTACCGAGCCCGCGCCGACATTGTCGGCGTAGGGACCGGACATGTCGGTGAGCACGCCGATCTTGACGGTGCCATTGGAGATTTCCGCCGAGGCATTCGTAACGAAGGACAGCATCGCGGCTGTCACGAGCAGCTTGTTGATCTTCACGTGTTTTCCCCTCTCGAAGTCTTTTTTGGTTTCGTTCACCTGATGTCGTTGAGCACCGGCAGCAGATAGGTCAGGAATTTGTCGGGATCCTCGCTCATCGGAAAGTGGCCGAGGCCTTTCATGATGGTGACGCGGCTGCCCTTGACGCTGTTGGCGACCGCCATCGTCTCTTCCGGCGTGCAGGAATAATCGTATTCGCCGGACAGCAGGAACAGCGGGCACTTCGAAGTGTCGATCTGCGCGACACGTGCGCGGATGTCGCCGTCGAGCTTGTAGAAATACAGGTCACCCTTGAACACGCCGGGGCCGCCCTGCATGTAATGCCAAAGCGTTTCCCAACGATCGGCATCCGGCGCATCGGGGCCGACGAGACCGGACACGATCGCTGCGCAGACTTCGCCGCCATGGACGTCCGGGCGATGCAGAAAGTTCAGATCGTAATACGGATCCACATGGGCGCCGGCCTGCAGGCCGATGATGGCGCGGAACCGCTCGGGATGCTCGAGCGCCCCGCTCGGGATGCTCGAGCGCCAGATGCAGCACGATGCGGCCGCCGATCGAGCAGCCCATCACGATGGGCTTGTCGAGCTCCAGCGCTGCCGACACCGCGAGGATCATCTCGGTATATTGCGCCGAGGTGAGCTGATATTCCTCATTGTGCCAGCCCACCGGCGGCGACGACTTGCCATGCCGGGGCATGTCGAAGGCGATGACGCGATGACCCGCCGTGACGCGCGTGTCATTCATCAGCGCGCGATACTGGCGGCCATCGGCGCCCGCTGTGTGCAGGCAGAGCAAAGGCGTGCCCTGCCCGGCTTCTTCCACATAGATGCGATGCGCGCGGCCGAACAGATCGAGATGCAGATAGCGGCCGATGGTGGATTCGAAACGAGCGGTCATGCGGCGGCTCCTGCGCGCAGTTTCACCAGCGCTTCCTTGAAGTAGCGCAGATTGGCCATGAAGACGTGCAGATCGCCCTCGGCTTTCAGCACCCGGCGCTTGATGAGCGCCATCAGGTCGTGCGAGCCCGGCTGCGGCTTCGCGCTCCAGAACATGTTCCACTCCTCTTCCGACGCCCGCAGCGCGAACGACCATGACGGCATCACGAACGGGCCTTTGGTGATCGACACGATCCGGCCCTCGTTGATCCCGATCAGCCAGGCGGTCTGGCCGACTTCGAGCAGAAAATGAGTCGACAGACACCGGTCGCGCCTGACCAGCATCTCGTCGCCATTGACCTTGTTTTGCAGGTCTTCAATCATGTGCCCTCCCTTCATGCGAGCGCGACGAGCGCATCGACAGCGACGACGCCCTCGCCCACCCGATTGATGATCAGCGGATTGATCTCGGCATCCACCACGATCACATCCTTGGCCAGCGCCAGCCGCGACATTGCAACGATCGCATGTGCCAAAGCGTCCATATCGCCATGGGGCTTGTTGCGGAAGCCTTGGAACACACGGCTGATCGCCAGTTCCGCGATCATGTCCTTGGCCGTCTCGAGATCGACCGGCGCGAGGCGAATGCTGCGATCGCGGTAGATCTCGGTATAAATGCCACCGGCCGCGAGCAGCACCAGCGGCCCCGCTTCCGGATCGACGCGGTAGCCAAGCAGCATTTCGCCCAGCCCCGCCGTCATCGGCTGCACCAGCACCTGCGAAACGGCTGCATCCGGCCGATGCGTTCTCACGCTCTCCGCAACCTTTGCGATGGCCGCTTTGAGTTCAACCTCGCTGCCGACATTGAGAACGACGCCGCCAACTTCGGTCTTGTGCGCGATCTCCGCCGACAGCAGCTTCACCGCCACCGGATATTCAAATGGCAGCTCGACCGATGTCGCATCGATAGCGACCGCCACCGCCGGCGCATGCGGCACGCCGATGCGTTTCATCAGAGCATAGGCGGCGAGTTCGTCGAGCTGCCGCCTCCGCTGCGCGGTGATGTCGTGCAGCGGTGCTGCCAGCGCCGTCGCCTGCCGACGCAGCAGCGCGGCGCTGACCGCATCGGCGCAGGATTCGGGCGTGCGGAAATTCGGCACGCCGGCTTCCGCGAGCAATGCCAACGCCTGCGGCGCATCGGGCACCAGGAACGTCACCAGCGGTTTTGCCGACGCCGCGCTGTCAATCACCGGCTTCACCGCCAGCTCCGGCTGGAACCGGGCGGAAGACCCGACCACCGCCACCACCACATCGAATTCCGGTGCCGACAGCATGGTGTCGAGCGCGGCCCTCATGACGTCGTAGCGCGTGCCCGCCAATGTGAGGTCGGTGATGCGCTCGTGATTGGCCTTGACCCCGGCGGCAGTAAGCTGCGCGAACGTCTCGTCGCTCGGCTTCACCACGTCGATGCCGCGCATTGCGAGTTCGTCCACCACCATCGCCGCGCCGCCGCCGGTGGTGGTCACCACGCCGACGCGCTTGTTGCGGCGCGCGACAGCCGGCCGCGCCGGCAGGCGCTGCAGCAGCGGCAGCGCTTCGAGCAGCGTTTCGAAATTGAACATACGGGCAATGCCGCAATCGGCGAGGAAAGCCGAGGACACATCGTCCTCGCCGGCCAGCGCGCCGGTATGCGACAGCGCGAGTTCAGCCGCCGCCGCAGAGCGGCCAAGCTTGTAGGCGACAACGGGCTTGCCGCGCGCGGCCGCCGCTAGTGCAAACGTGCGCAGATCCTGCGCGTGGCGAATGCTTTCGAGAAACAACATGTAGCCGGTGACTTCGGGATCATCGAGCGTCGCTGCGCAGATCTCGCCGAGGCTGAGATCGATCTCGTTGCCGACCGAGACCAGACCCGCGAAGCCGATATTGCGGGCTTTGCCGCGTGAGATCAGGCCACCAAGCAGGCTGCCGCTATGGGACGCCACGAAGATGCCGCCGCGCGGCAGGTCGGGCTCGGCGAAGGCTGCATTGGCCGTGATGATGGTCTTGTGATGTAGACTGATGGCACCGAGGCTCGACGGCCCGAGAATGCGCAGACCCGTATCCGCGCAGATCGTCTGCAGCCGTGCGACGAGCTCGTGGCCGGCGTCGCCGCCTTCGGAAAATCCGGAAGCAAGGATGGTCGCGACGGGCACACCGAGCCGGCCGCATTCCGCGGCGGCAGCCACCGCATCCTCGGTCGGCGTCAGGATGAAGACGTGATCGGGCACCTCGGGCAGTTCGGCCAGCGACGGCCATGCCTGTTCGCCCAGCACCGTCGGACGGCGCGGATTGATCGGATAGATCTTGCCCGCGTAACCGGCGCGTCGCAGATATTGTAGCGGTCGCGCCGACGTCTTCGACACGTCGTCGGACGCGCCGACCAGCGCGATGCTATCAGGGGCGAGCAGCGCCTGCCGGAGCGATGGCTTGGTGGTGTCAGCTGGCACGGGCGCTCCGCTGATCGAAGCGCCGATCGAACACGTCTTCGGCGATCCGGTTCTTGAGGATTTCGATGGAGCCGCCGGCGATCATCCAGCCGCGGGTTCGTCGCATGCAGTATTCGGCGAGCGCTTCCTGGCTGTAGCCGAGGCCGCCCATGATCTGCACCGCTTCATTCGCCGCATCGAAGCCGGCCTGGTTGCAAGCGAGCTTGGCGAGCGCCGTCTGATACGGCGACGGCAGCCCCTCGGTGACGCTGGCGGCGCGATACAGCAGCATCTGCGCCGATTCCAATTTCAGCGCCATGTCCGCGAACTTCCATTGCAGGCCCTGGAACTCGCACAATGGACGGCCGAACTGCTTGCGGATCAAAGCATGCTCGCGTGCAAGATTGAACGCATAGCGGCCGAGCGCCAGCGCGCGCGACGAATTGCCGAGGCGCTCGACATTGAAGCCCGAGATCTGCTTCTTGAAGCCACCGGGGCCGAGCAGCACGTTCTTGGCCGGAATCCGGCAATTCTCGAAATAAAGCTGACTCCACTGCTCGCCGCTCATGAACGGCGTCGGCTTGCCGATGGTGAAGCCGGGCGTATCCCGCTCGATGATGACGGAACCGATGCCGTTCACGCCGGGCCCGAAGCGCACATAAACGAGATAGATCGCGGCATCAGGACTGTGCGTGCCGAACACCTTGCTGCCATTGATCAGATAGCTGTCGCCATCTTCGGTGGCGGATGTCTTCAGTTCGGTCACCGCGGATCCGGCGTCCGGCTCGCTCATGCCGAGACTGATGCAGATATTGCCGGCCAGAAGATCCGGCAACCAACGCTCCTTCTGCTCCGGCGTGGCATATTCCACGAAGGTGCGGATCGGGCCGAAATTGCCGGCCTGGATCACGTCGGCGCTGCGCGGACATACCGATGCGATCTGCTCGATGGCGATGACGGAGTCGAACAGCGTGCCGCCCTGCCCGCCATGCTCGGGATCGAAGGCGATGCCCATCAGCCCTTGCTTGCCCATCATCTGCGCGACATCGCGCGGGAAATGGGGATCATGCGCCCGCTCCAGCGCGCCGGCCTTCAGATTTGATTCGGCGAAGCGACGCACACTGTCCGCAAATGCCTGCTGCTCTTCGTTCAGTTCGAAATTCATGTCGTCGGGGCACCTGATGGATTGACCCGACCTGTTTCCCAGCCCTGGCTTTGACCGACAACTGCACATCGGTTATAGGGTCATGACAATATGTAATGACCTTAGGCTTCCGTTCAGACCGTGATTCCGCCGCTCAATCCGCTGCATGTGTTCGATGTCGCCGCGCGCCATCTGTCGTTCACGCGCGCCGCGGCGGAGCTGCGCGTCACCCAACCGGCGATCAGCCGGCAGATCACGACGCTGGAAGGTTTTCTCGGCATCCGCTTGTTTGAGCGCGACAAGCACGGATTGCGGCTGACATCCGAGGGCGAGGAATTCCAGCGCCAGATCGCACCGGCCTTCCGCATAATCGCCAATGCCACCGCAGGTGTCATGGCGACCGGCAAGGCCGAACCGCTCAAGATCCGCGTCTACACGACCTTCGCGGCGAAATGGTTGATTACCCGCTTGCCGTCATTTTACGTGGCCTATCCCAATATCCGGCTGAACATCAGCAACACGGTGGCGCCGATCGATTTCGAGAAGGACAAGGTGGATCTCGCCGTTCAGTTCGGCGCCGGCAAATGGCCGGGCGTCGAAGCGGAGCTGCTGTTCAAGGACGTCATTCAACCCATCTGCAGTCCAGCACTACTGAAGCGCGCGCGCCTCGCCGAGCTCGATGATCTCCGCAAGGTACAGCTCCTGCACTCGCATTATCGCCGCGCCGACTGGCCTGATTGGCTGATGGCCGTGAAGCGGCCTGATCTGCTCACCGATGCCGGCGTCAGTTTCCCAAGCTCGGTGCTGACCTATCAGGCCGCCGTCGAGGGCGTCGGCGTGGCCGTCGGCCAGCTTTTCCTGCTGCGCAAGGAGATCGCGGATGGCACGCTCGTGCCACTATTCAACGCGCCGTTCGAGCGCCCGCTGGCGCACTATGTGGCGTGGCCCAGGAACCGTCCGCTCGGCCGCAAAGCACGCAGTTTCGTCCACTGGCTGCAGGCGAAGATCGAGGACTCTGCCGCCTCACCCGATCGCGCTTATTGAGCTGCCGCCGGTTTGATCAATCGGCTTCGGGTGTTTCACAACGCAACTGGGATCGGCCCGGCCTCGATAACTGCACACTGGTTTTCGCGCGGACGCACCGTTCCGCCATCGTCGGACCTCCGGCCATCACGCGAGCCGACAAGGTTTACGGGCTTCACACGTCGGAGCGTCCTCATGATGGCCAAAGGTTAGAAACTCTGGATCGTCCAGGCCACGACGTCTTTGGCAAGGTTGGCGAAAGCGACGTCGAACGCGCCAACGGTTGCTGGTGCATCAAGCGTTTCGATCCGCTGACTGTTGCGAAACAAGCGGGACGCAGTGATCTTTCCATCCTTATCCAGGATCCTGATCGACAACGCGATCTCAGCGACAGGCGCCGTGTCGGAAACGATGTTGAATTGCCTGACGTCGATCAGAAGCTGGTAATCCGGCTGAACGCCATCGAGCGGGCGCGTGGGTGCGTGGGCCACGTCGTAATTTTCGAAACTCTCGATCAGTTTCGTCTGAATCAGCTTGGGGATGCTGTCGGCCCACTGCGCCTCGGGAAATCTTGTGCTGTCCGCGGCTTGAGAAATCACAAATCTTTGCGTCTGAAGCTGGACGAGCGATGTGGGTTCCGGAATCGTGATTAGTCCTATCAGCGTCTTGGTCGGCGCTGAAAAATCGTCGGCTGCCTGGAGATTGTAGGTCACCTTGGCGACCGGAGCTGCACCGCCGCCCGTCATGCGCTCCAGACCACTGACAATTCCGTCCAGCTTTCCAGTGTTGCGCGCGAGACCTTCCGAGAACACCTGAAGATTGGAGATGGTGCTTTTGAGCGGCGCGGCGTTATCAGCCAGAACGCCATCGACCCGCCCAAGCGCATCGCGTGCGGCCTGTGTCATGCTGCGGCCGGCGCCGGGCTCGGCGACCAGCACGGTCACCGGCGCGGCATCAGCCAGCAGCTTGCCTCCTTCCAGCGCGATCACCGGCACGCCCGTCAGTCCCTGGAAGTCCAACCCGACCTTGGTGTCACCGCGCACCGGCGTACCGCTCACGACCGAGATGCTTGCATTGACCCGGCGAGGACTGTCCGGCGCCAGATCGAGACGCATCACTTCACCGACGCGAATGCCGTTGAAGAGCACGGCGGCGCCGACTGACAAGCCCGGCACCGATCCGTCGAACTGGATCTGATACGCCGTGCGCGGACCGGTATTTCCGGTGCTGTGTAGCCAGAAGACAAAGCCGAATACGGCAGTGATCGCAGCGATCACGAATGCGCCGACGACGACGAAAGGAGCGCGCGTTTCCATATCACATCACCTTGGGCTGGAGCATCATGGAGCGCTTGCCGTGGAAGTAAGCTTTCACCCATGGATGTTCGGATCGAAGCAGTTCGCTCATCGGTCCGATCGCAACGATCTTTCCATCGGCCAAGGCAGCAACCCGATCACAAACCGTATTCAGACTGGCGAGATCATGCGTCACCATGAATACGGTGAGTCCGAGCGTCTTTTGCAGCGTCTTGATCAGCGTATCGAAATCACCGGCGGCGATAGGGTCGAGCCCGGATGTCGGCTCATCTAGAAAAACAATGGCTGGGTCCAATGCCAATGCGCGCGCAAGCGCCACCCGCTTCGTCATGCCACCGGAGAGTTCGGACGGAAACTTGGCGCCGTCTTCCGACGTGAGCCCCACCATTTCCAGCTTGGCATTTGCTATTTCGGTCATCAGTTCGTCCGACATCGTTGCATTCTCCCGCAGCGGAAACGCGACGTTCTGCAGGGCAGTCAACGACGAGAACAGCGCGCCCTGTTGAAACAACACACCCCATTTCTGCGCGGCTTGATTCGTGCGGCACCCAGGGGTGGCACCGATGTCACTTCCCATCACGTCGATCTTGCCGCTTCGCCGCGCGATCAAACCGATCACGGTGCGCATCAGGACCGACTTCCCGCCGCCGGAGGCGCCGACCAGCCCCAGAATTTCGCCACGCCGGACATCGAGCGACAGATGGTCGATGACGATACGGCGACCGAAGCCAACGACCAGATCCTCGACGTGAATGGCAACAGGCAATTCCTGCTCCTGCATCGCTACATTCCAATCGATGCGAAGAACACGGCGAACAATCCGTCGAGAACGATGACGAGAAAGATCGACTTGACGACGGAGGTCGTTGTTTGTTTGCCGAGAGATTCGGCACTCCCTTTGACCCGAAGCCCCTCGCTGCAGGCGACGATCCCGATCACCAGTGCCATGAACGGCGCCTTGATCATTCCCACTTCGAAATGCGTGACCGAAATCGCCTCATGGAGGCGCGCGATGAACGTCACCGGCGACATGCCGCCATAGAACCAGGCGACGAAGCCTCCCCCGTAGAGCGCCGCCACTGCGCCGATGAAGGCCAGGATCGGCAACGCGACGATCAACGCCACGACGCGTGGCAAGATCAGGATATCGACGGGATCAAGGCCCATCGTCGAGAGCGCGTCGATCTCCTCGCGCATCTTCATCGAGCCGAGTTCTGCGGTGTAGGCGCTGCCGGATCTGCCCGCGACCATGATGGCGACGATCAGGACGCCCAGCTCGCGCAGCACCAGGATTCCGACCATATCCACCACATAGGCCTCCGCGCCGAACTTGCGGAAGTGGAAGAAACCCTGCTGCGCGATGATGGCGCCGATCAGAAAGGTAATCAGGATCACGATCGGCAGCGCCTGCCAGCCTACCCGATAGATCTGGTACACCAGCGATGTCAGCCGAAACGACCGCGGATGACGGAGTACACCAAATGTGGCGAGACATACCGCACCGAGCATTTGCAGGAATGCCGACAGATCCAGAACGGCCGCCAGCGCTGCCCGGCCCAGCCTCTCCAACCGATCGGCAATCGACATCCGCTTTGTCGCTGCCGGATCATGTCGTCGATTGACCTGTCTCAGCTCCTCGATCAAATCGATATAGTCATCCGCAGCGCCCACAAGACGCGCATGTTGACCTCCATCGGCGAAGTGTCGCGATATGCGCTCGATCAGCCAGGCACCCAGCGTGTCCAGTTCGCGGACGCCGGACATGTTTACGGTGATCGACTGGGCCCGCGCCAGCTGAGGCGCAATACTGGCGGATAGTTGTTCGAGAACGGCCGCATTGCCGACCGTCCAGCTTCCGGTCGGGCGCAATTCCAGCGCGCTGCCGTTGGCGCTGGTTAACAGCAGAGGTTCATTTGTCACGACGATCTCCTGCAGGCGCGCCAGATAGGCCGCGAAGGCGACATTGCGCGTCGTGAGCGGGACGCGCTACGGTCAAGCGAAGGCCACACGCTTGGGGTTACACGGATCGCCCTGATCTGCTATCACTAAATCAGCGACCGGATCATCGGAGCGAAGCTGCGATCATCGCTCCCTGCCGATTATGTTCGGAACTTCCCTCGCTCCGGTCGCTTGGATCAAGTGGACGCCCGCATCTGCACAGGCGCGTTGCCTTCTTGTTCAACTTAATCGTAGCTGACCGCATAGCTGTTTGACGCATGTCAAACGGAACGCTGCCGTTTGCCGTACTGCTTTGCCACGCTATTCCGCAAAGACTGGCTGGAGCCGTCATCCACGTGCACCGGACAGATATCCGAGAGATCAGCAGCGGTGATGAGGCTGCAATCGAAACTGCGATCACCGCTCACCGGCAACAAGGACACGAGATGCATCATTATCATGCCGTTGTTTGGATCGACCACCGCGAAGCGAAGATATTCCATGTCGGCCTCACGGGAACTAACCAGCTCGATCTTCATCCGAAGTTCGAGACCCGTCACATTCATCACAAGGCCAACGAGGTCGGAAGCGGTCATGTGCATGAAGACAAGGGCTTGATGAAAGCCGTGGCTGACGCCGTGAGCGATGCCGGCGAGATTCTGATCATCGGGCCTGCGCAGGCGAAGACCGAACTGGCGACTTATCTGCGCGCGAAGACACAGCTGGGCAGCCGCATTGTCGGCGTCGAGGCCGCCGATCATCCGACCGATGGCCAGATCATTGCTTACGCCAGACACCACTTCAGAATCGGTGCTTTGCGTCGCAACGCAAGCCCGGGCAGCTGATCTCGACCCAATACGATCGCGACTGTTCGCGGCAGCTCTTTGCCCGGCAGGACGACTGATGAAAGTGCCGCATATGCCACGCTATGGAGAAGGTTTTCTCGGCACGGACGAGGTGCAACTGATCGACCGCTACTGGCGTGCCGCCAACTACCTGTCGGTGGGGCAGATCTATCTCCTCGACAACGCCTTGCTGCGCGAGCCCTTGCGCAGGGATCACGTCAAGCCGCGCCTGCTTGGCCATTGGGGAACCACGCCCGGTCTCAACTTCATCTACGCGCATCTGAACCGCGTCATCAAAGCCCACGACCTCGATATGATCTATGTCTGCGGCCCCGGTCATGGTGGCCCGGGCATGGTCGCCAACACATATCTGGAAGGCACCTATAGCGAGGTTTATCCCGAAATCACGCGGGATGGGGCCGGATTGCAGAAGCTGTTTCGACAGTTCTCATTCCCCGGCGGCATTCCCAGCCATGCGGCGCCGGAGACGCCTGGCTCCATCCATGAAGGTGGCGAACTCGGCTATGCGCTGGTGCACGCCTATGGCGCAGCCTTCGATAATCCCGAGCTGATCGTCGCCTGTGTCGTCGGCGATGGGGAGGCGGAGACGGGGCCACTCGCCGCGTCATGGCACTCCAACAAATTCCTGAGCCCGAAGCATGACGGCGCAGTGCTGCCCATTCTTCATCTCAACGGCTACAAGATCGCCAATCCCACGATACTGGGGCGGATGAGTGACGATGACATCCGCCATCTCTTTCATGGTTACGGTCACGAGCCACTGTTCGTCGAGGGCAACGATCCGTCCCTGATGCACCCGCTGATGGCACACACGCTTGAGCGTTCGGTTCGTATCATCCGCGAAATTCAGGCCTCTGCCCGCGATGGTCGCGCCACAGTGGAGCAACCGAGATGGCCCGTCATCATTATGCGCAGCCCCAAAGGCTGGACCGGCCCCAAACAGGTCGACGGCTTGAAGGTGGAAGGGTTCTGGCGTTCGCACCAGGTCCCGATAGCCAATCCGCGCGGCAACCCCGAGCATCTCAGGCTGCTTGAGGAATGGATGCGCAGCTACCGGATCGATGATCTGTTCGACGAAGCCGGACGGCTGCTGCCTGAGTTGCAGGCGTTGTCGCCGCAAGGCCATCGACGCATGGGAGCGAACCCGCACGCCAATGGAGGCTTGCTGAAACGCGAGCTCAAGCTTCCGGACTTCCGCGACTATGCCATCGATGTCGCCCAGCCCGGCGGCATCGAAGGAGAAGCCACCCGCGTAATGGGGCAGTTCCTGCGCGACGTCATCACGTTGAACGCCGGTGCGCGCAATTTTCGCATCATGGGACCGGACGAAACGGCATCGAACCGCCTCGACGCGGTGTTTGAGGTGACCGAACGCGTCTGGATGGAGGGCATCGAGCCTTATGATGTCCACCTCGCCCAGGACGGCCGGGTGATGGAAGTGCTCAGCGAGCATCTCTGCCAGGGCTGGCTGGAGGGTTATCTGCTGACGGGGCGTCACGG
>JAPLPC010000455.1 GCA_026400425.1 Hyphomicrobiales bacterium
CGCCATGCTGGCCAAGATCATCACCTGGGCGCCGACACGTGCGACGGCTATCGACGCGCTCGGCCGGGCTCTCGATGAAACTGATATTCGCGGCATCGTCACCAACACGTCCTTCCTGTCGAGACTGGTGACGCACCCGGAAGTGCGCGCCAACCGTATCGACACCGGCTTCATCGAGCGCGAATTGAACGGCTTGACCGGTCGCGGCGGTGCAGTGAGCGAGCTTGAGCTGGCGGCAGCGGTTGCGGCCATCACCGTGCACGAGCAGGCGGCAGAGACGGGCGCAACGCGCTCTCCCTGGCTGACTGCCGGCTGGATGCCGGTCGGGCAACGCAACCGTCGCTTCAGGTTCAAGCGCGACCAGGACGACTGGTCGGTGACGCTGCGCTATGGCGGCGGCCTCGCATCGGTTGTGGTCGCCGATCATGAGCTCGCCTTTTCCGCAACATCAACCGGGGATGGCACGCTCGACCTCACGCTGGACGGCGTGCGATCTCGCATCACGGCGATCGTCGATGGGCATGAGCTCTATGTGCGCACGCGCAATGGTCGGTTCGATCTGCATTGGGCCGATCCGTTCGGCGGCGACGACGAGGAGACCACCGGCGAGGACAAGATCGTGGCACCGCTGCCCGGCACCGTGGTGGCGCTGCTGGCGGAGGAGGGCGCCGTGCTGGAGAAGGGGGCCGCCATCCTGACGCTGGAAGTGATGAAGATGGAGCAGACGTTGCGGGCGCCCTTTGCAGGCGTGCTCAAGATGCTCAAATGCAAGGTCGGCGACGTCGTTGGCGAAGGTGCCGAGCTTGCAGAGATCGAGCCGAGCGCCTGACCGCGCGAATACAAAAGATTGGAATGCCATGAGCGATCAAGTTCGGATCGTCGAAGTCGGCCCGCGTGACGGGCTGCAGAATGAGAAGGCACAGGTCAGCGTCGCGGATCGCATCACCTTTGCACGGCAGCTGTTCGCTTCCGGCCTGCATACGATCGAGGTTGGCTCTTTCGTGTCGCCCAAGGCGGTGCCGAAAATGCAAGGCTCCGACGAGGTGTTTCGCGGCGTCAGCGATTTGCCGGGCGAATTCCACGTGCTGGTGCCGAACGAGAAAGGCTATGAGGGTGCGAAGGCCGTCGGCGCGAAGGTGATCGCCGTGTTCGCGTCGGCTTCGGAGGCGTTCTCTCGCGCCAATATCAACTGTTCGGTGGCGGAGTCGATCGAGCGCTTCAAGCCGGTGATCGCGCGCGCGACAGCCGACGGGATAAAAGTGCGCGGCTATATCTCCTGCGTGCTCGGTTGCCCCTATGAGGGCGAGGTCGCGCCGAAGGCTGTTGTCGATGTGGCCAGGACCCTGTCAGATCTCGGCTGCTACGAGGTGTCGCTGGGCGACACCATCGGCGTGGGAACGCCGACCAAGGCACGCCACCTGCTGCGAGCCGTCGCCCAGGAGCTTCCGATGGAGCGACTGGCAATGCACTTTCACGACACCTACGGGCAGGCGCTGGCCAACATCTATGCAGGTCTGGAAGAGGGCTGCCGGGTGATCGACAGCGCCGCGGGCGGGCTTGGCGGCTGCCCCTATGCGCCGGGCGCGACGGGTAATGTCGGAACCGAAGACGTCGTCTACATGCTGGAGGGCATGGGGATCGCAACCGGCGTCGATATGGACAAGTTGCTGATCGCGACCAACGGGATCAGCTGGGTCATCGGCCGCCCGCCAGTGAGCCGGGTTGCATCGGCGCTCAACACCAAAGCCAAATCGCGGCCCTGACAAGCAAACGGGCTGACCGTTCGGTCAGCCCGCGCTGGAATCGTCGAAAAGGTGTTATATTACTTTTTGCGTGCCTTCCGGGCAGCGTAGCGCGCGTCGCGCGCAGCTTTTTGCTCAAGTTCCGCTGCGAGTCGGGCTGCTTCCGCGTCTTCGCTCTCGCGGGCGAGCCGAGCGGCTTCGGCTTCGGCTTCCTCGGCTGCGCGCACCTTCGCGGCGGCTTTTTCAGCCTCACGGGCCGCCTTTTTCTCTTCGCGCGCCGCAGCCTGGGTCGCACGCTCGGCCAGACGGGCCTGCACGGCTGGATCATCGGCGCCAGGCTGTGCCTTGAACTTGGCCAGAATGTTCTGACGCGCCTCCTGGGCGGCCTTCTGACGATCGGCGAAGCCGGGTGTTTTGAATCCGCTCATGTAGGAGCCTTGTCGCTTTCTCTTTAGAGGTTGGTTTGGTGGGCATTCGCTACGGGTCGGGCAATTGCCGGACGGCCGAAACATTGCAGCGGTTTACAATGCGCGAAGCAGCGATGCATCAACAAATTAACAAAATCGACGTCATCCGGGTCGCGCTGCAGCAACCCGGCGGTTGATCCGTCAATGCCGGCCCGGACGGCGCATGCGAGAGTGGCGTCCACGGTCCGCAATCGACGGTTAGGAGCCTCAAGACAAAGCTGATGCCGGGACAGGTCAACGGCGCCGGTTCGATGTTGCATTGCGATCCTGAACCGGAAGCGCGGTCGTCGCGACAGACCGGAACCAAGCAAATGGCGACGCGTTTGATACGGCTACCGGGAGTTATTCATGCCAGCAGCGATTGATCGCGTTCGTCGCACCCTGTCCAGCAAAGCGGTGTCCCTCCTTGCAAAGGAGCGGATCGCCGATCCATCGGAGGACGAGGCCGTTTCGATGGCCACGCGCATGCTGGAGAATTACAAGACACGGTCCAGGACGCAGGCGACCCGCCACTGAGGTCTTGCCTAGGCAGCGACAAGCGGGGCATAGCTGCGCTCCCACTCAATCCGCGTCAGGACTCATCATGAGAAGCTTCTTCCGCGTCATTGCCGTCTCGGCAAGCGCACTCGGTGCGATCACGGTTTGCGCAATCTCCGATGTGACGCATTCCGCAGCGATGGCGCAAACCTCAGGAAAAACCATGACAACAGCATCAGGGCTCAAGATCGAAGATTCCAAGGTGGGCACCGGCGCCTCGCCGACGCGCGGACAGACCTGCGTGATGCACTATACGGGTTGGCTCTACGAAAACGGTCAGAAGACCAAGAAATTCGACTCTTCCGTCGATCGGAACGAGCCGTTCGAGTTTCCGATCGGCATGGGCCGGGTAATCAAGGGATGGGACGAGGGCGTTGGCACCATGAAAGTTGGCGGCAAACGCACTCTCATCATTCCGCCGGATCTCGGTTATGGCACGCGCGGTGCAGGCGGCGTCATTCCGCCGAACGCCACGCTGATCTTCGAGGTCGAATTGCTCGGCGTGAAATAAGCCGTCACGTCTGCGCCACCCGGCGCAACAATGCGCGCAGTTCACCCTCGCCGGCAAACATGTCGGCGAGGGGCGCGGCCTTGGCGATGAAGGGCGACTTGTCGGGATGGACGAGGGTTACGCCCATCTGCAGAACGTCTGCGCGCGATTTCGCCTCAAAGGCTTGCCACAGGCTGTTCATAAGATGATAGGACGCCGTCGCCGCCGTGCGCAGGATGCTGCGCTGGTGCGGCGTGAACGTTGCCATCCGATCGGCGCCGACCAGAAGCACGTCCGGGATCATGGTGTGCTCGTCAAACGAATAATGCGTGGTCACCTCGCCATGCCGACCGACGATGAGCGCAACGACGCTGTTCTCCGCACCATCCACGACGCCCGACTTCAGCGCCACATAGACATTGCTCCAGGCAAGTTCGACGCCTTCCGCGCCGAACAGTTTCAGCAGCCGTGTCATGGTTTCCGACGGCTGGATGCGGATCTTCATGCCGTTGAGATCGTCGGGATGATCGATCGGCTTGCGACCATAGAAGCTGCGGGCGCCGGCATCGTAGAATGTCAGCCCGACGAGCCCGGCTTGCGTGGTGGAGGCCAGAATGTCACGGCCGACATCCGAACTCGTCACCCGCTGCCAGTGATCGCGATCGCGCAGACCGAACGGTAGATTGAGAACCCGATAGGCGGGATGAAAGCGCTCCAGCAGGCTGCCGCTGACCTTCAGGAAATCGAGCTTGCCTGCCTGCACCTGCGAGATGAGGTCGCTTTCCTGGCCTAATTGACCATCGGCAAACAGCGTGATGTCGAGCTCCCCCTGCGACTGCACGCGGGCAAGATCGGCGAAATGCTGCATCGCCGGGTGCACGGGATGCGTGGTCGGTAGTCCATGGGCAAGGCGCAGCCGCAAGGGCGCTGCACGCAGCACCGCCGGACAAGCGATCCCGAGACTGGCTGTCAGGAGCAGGCGACGCCGAGAAAGCATAAGTGAACCCGCAAGGCTGCCCTGAATGGGGCAAGGGAGGTGCGTGAGTGGGGCGCCGCTCCGGCGCGGCCAGCACGATACGCGCTCTCGGCCAGGGTTTAAAGCCTTGTCGCCTCTACTTTGGGTCGCCGAGTCTGCAGCAGGCCTATATAGCGCTGCTTGCCGTCTGCCGGAATGGCCTGGCGCGCGGCCAGATGATGAATGCAGTTCAGTGCGAGATCGAACGATCCGTAGCAGTGATGTGCGATCAGCGCGAGATGCTTCAGCTGTTCGCTCTCCATCTGCTCTGCATCGATGAAACTGCGCACATAGACGACATC
>JAPLPC010000579.1 GCA_026400425.1 Hyphomicrobiales bacterium
GGCCGCAGCTTTCCCAATCGCCATATCGACGAATTCGTCACCACCTATCCAGCCCGCCGCGACGGCTGGCTCAATATCGGCGTGCTGCACACCTCGCTTGACGGCCGGTCGAACCACCCCAGTTATGCGCCATGCAGCGTCGACGATCTCAAACGGTTCGGCTACGACTACTGGGCGCTCGGCCATATCCATGCGCAGGAGATTGTTGCCGAGGATCCGTGGATCGTGTTTCCCGGCAATCTTCAAGGCCGCAGCGTGCGCGAGACCGGCCCCAAAGGCGCAGTGCGCGTCACTGTCGAGGACGGCAGGATCGTCGAGGTGGTGCCGCTGGCGCTGGACCACGCGCGCTGGGCTCATCTTGAACTCGATGTGGCGGATGCCGCCACCGAAGACGATGTGAGCGCACTGATTTCGTCGGCGATCGCCGACGCTCATGCTGCGGCCGAGAGCCGGCCGCTCGCGATCCGCATAACGCTGCGCGGCGCGACGCCGTTGCATCATCAGCTCATCGCCCGGCGTGAATGGCTGGAAGACGACATGCGCGCCCGCGCGCTGCAATTCGGCGACGACTGCTGGGTCGAGCAGCTCAAGATCAAGACGTCGATGCCGCCTCGGCCCGTGGCCGCACTGTCCGCGGACGACAGCCTCGATCTCGACCGGATGCTGGAGGCCGCCAGCAGCGATCCGGAATTCGCAGTGATTATCGCTGACCTGATCAAGTCCGTGAAAGAGAAACTACCGACGGATCTGCACAAAGACTTCTTGGGAGACGATCTGCAGCAGACACTGGCTTCGGATGCGCGGGCGTTGCTCGGCGGGGCATTGTCGTGAAGATCGAACGCCTCGACCTCGAGCGCTACGGCATCTTCACCGATCGCAGCCTGACATTTCGCTCGGACGCGGCTTTGCATGTGGTGATCGGACCGAACGAAGGCGGCAAGACTTCGGCACTCTCGGCGATCGGCGATCTGCTGTTCGGCTTCGGCGGCCGCACCGCCTATGACTTCCGCCACGACAGCAATAAATTGCGCATCGGTGGCGCCTTCCGCCATAGCGACGGAAGGCTGATCACGGCGCGGCGCCGCAAGGGCAACAAGAACACGCTGATCGGCGCCGACGAGCAGCCGCTGCCCGACGACACGCTGGCGCCCCTGCTAGGCGGTCTCACGCGCGAAACCTTCAGCCGCGAATTCGGCCTGACCGCGCAGGCGCTCCGCGATGGCGGTGAAGAACTGCTCGATGCCGGTGGCCGTCTTGCCGAGACGCTGGCGGCCAGTTCGGCCGGCATGACGGCGTTGTCGAAGGCACGCGGACGACTGCAGACCGAGGCCGACGAGTTGTTCACACCGAAGAAATCCGCCGGCAAACCCTTCTATATGGCAGCGAACCGCCGCGACGCCGCCGACAAGGCGCTGCGTAATGCGATCGTCACCCGCGAAGCCGTGCGCGATCTCGAAGCTGCGGTAAAGGATGCGCAGGATCAGCTGACGGCCCTGAATGCCGAGCATGGCCGCAGCGGCGCGACGCTGGCGGGCTGGCAGCGGGTGCTGCGCGTGCGCCGAAAACTGGCGCGGCTGGACGGTATCGTTAGCGAACTCGGTGAACTCGCCGATCTGCCGGTGATCACTGCGCAATTGCGCGAGACATGGAGCCAGGCGCTCGACGCCGATGGCGCTTTGTTGCGCGACATCACGGCGCTGGACGCCAGCGACGCCATCGAGGCGGCCGAGATCGCATCGCTCGCCGTCGATGACAATGTGCTGGCGGAGGCCGCCGCCATCGACGCCCTGCGCGAACGGCTCGGCGCCGCAAAGGATCGAATCGAACATTTGCCTCGACGGCGCCAAGCACGCGATGAGGCTGAACGCCAACTCAACGAATTCGCCCGACGTCTCGGCCTCCAATCGCATACCGTGCTGTTGCAGCATCTGCCGACCGATGCCGCGGTGGCGCGCGCCCGCGATGCGATCGCGACATTCAACCGCGCAACGCAGGCGCACTCCGATGCCGAGGCGCGCCTCGCACGCGCGCATCACGAACACGATGCGTTCGCCGCAGAGGCCGGCCCCAGATCCGTGCTGGACATCGAACAGATCAGGCAGCGCTTCGATGCGCTCGGCGATATCCCGGCGCAGGCCGATCGCCATCGCCGCGAATGGGCAGTGCTGCGCAGCGAGACGCAGGCTCTCGAAGATGTCGTGGCCGCCATCGATCCCGCGCCTGGCGCGCTGAGCCGTTTGCGTGCGCTGCCGCTGCCGGACGCAGCGACCATCGCCAAATTCGTGCAGGCCACCGACAGCAGCAAGGCCGAGATCAAGCGCCTAGCCGACGCCGTTGCGACGAGCGACGAAGCGATCGCATCCACCGAGGCCGAACTGGCGCGGCTGCGCAGCGGCGGAACCGTGCCGAGCCGCAACGATCTCGTCACCGCCCGGCAGCAGCGCGACGCCGAACTCACATCGTTGGGCGCAGCTCTGGATGGCGATCCCGCGGCACGCGCGCGGCATTTCGACGAGGTGACGCAGTCGTCGAAGGCCATCGACGGCATCACCGATCTGCTGCTCACCGATACCGGGCGCGCCACGCGCTACGACGATGCGCTGCAACGCCTCGCCGCCCATCGGGCCACGCGCGAGCGCGACGCCGACAAGTTGCAGACGCGCAAAGCCGAGTTGGAAGAGCTGGTCGAAACCTGGCGCCATAGCTGGGTGGCCGCCGGCCTCACGCCGCACAGCCCGGCCGAGATGGCGCTGTGGCGCGGCAAGATCGAAGATATTCTGGTCCGGCTGAGCAAGCTCGACGCGCACAAGGTCAGCATTGATGCGCTGGCGACAGGCCTGGATTCGGGGAAGGCTGCGCTGATCGCTTTTCTCGGCAGCGTCGGACGGACGCCAGATCCGGACCTGGCTCCGGACATCCTGTATCGCGAAGCCAAGGCGCGCGTCGAGGAATTGCAGACGGCGTGGGCCGATGCGCGCGCGCATGCGGTGAAGCAACAACGTATCGAACGCGACCTTTCGGAAGCCGCGACATCGCTGGCCGCAGCGGAAGCAGCAATGGTCGCGCAGCGTCGCCTCTGGCCGGACGCCATGGCCGGCATCGGGCTGGCGACGACCGCAAGTCCAGCCGAGGCCGACGCCGCGTTGGCGGTGTGGCAATCGGTGGCGCTGCCGAAATCCGATCGTGAAAAAGAAGGCCACCGCGTCGAAACCATCGAAGCCGACCTCGCCGCGTTCGATGCCGACGTGTTCGATCTCATCGAGCGGGTGGCGCCGCAATTGCGGAGCCAATCCGCTCAGGAGTCGCTGACGCGGTTGTCGGCCGCCCTTGCCGAAGCGCGCACGGCCAGCGAAGCCTGCCAGCGGCTGCGGCACAATGCGACCAGACGCGCCGCTGCACGCCGCGCGCTCATCGCACAGCGCGAGCCTGTTACGACGATGCTCGCCGAGGCCTGCCGACAACTCAGCGTCGCGGTCGAGCAATTGCCGGCGTCACTGGCGCGGCTCTCTCAGCGCCACGCGCTGGAGAGCGAGCGCATCGCCCTGCAGCGCGACCTGCAGGAGAGCGAGGGCCGCGACGAGATCGCGTTGCGCCATGAGCGCGAAGGGCTCGATCTCGATCTGCTGCCCGGCGAGATCGCCCGCGAGGAGTTGCGGCAGAGCCAATTGATCAAGGATATCGAAGCTGCGTCCGCGCAGCATCACGAGCACAAGCACGAGCTCGACGCGCTGCTCAAAGGCCGCGACGCGCCGGCCGCCGCCAGCGAACGCGCCGAAGCCGGTGCCGAACTGCTCTCCATCGCCGGGCGCTGGCTACTGCGGGCGGCCGCTTCAAAGCTGGCAGCCCGCACCATCGAACGGCACCGCGCGATGGTGCAGGATCCGTTGATTGCGCGCGCCAGCGCTCTGTTTGCTCTTGCCACCGCATCGACCTTTGCCGGGCTGGTCATCGCCTATGGCGACGACGATCAGCCGGTGCTGATGGCGCAGCGTGCGGACGGCGAACAGGTCAGGGTGGGCGGCTTGAGCGAAGGCACCCGCGACCAGCTGTTCCTGGCGCTGCGCCTGGCCCTGCTGGAGCGCCGCAGCTCCGAGCCGCTGCCGTTCATCGGCGACGACCTGCTGGCCAGCTTCGACGAAGGTCGCACACTGGCGATGCTCCGTCTATTGAGTGCTGCGGGGGCCCGGCGCCAGATCATTCTGTTCACGCATCATCGCCACGTCGTCGATCTCGCCCGCAGCATCGACCAGCATCCGGTGGACATCATCGAACTGTAGAGCTCCGCGGACATTCCCGCGGCCAGCTCGGCCGTGCCACCACCGGCGTGGCATCGGCGGCGAAGTGCCGCAGACCACCCTGTGGTCACCCTAAAATTGCCGATGACTTGCGGTTCAAATCATCGGAATATGTCCTGTCATCCGGGCCAGCATCGGCCTTGTTCGAGATCATCGCGAGGACAACATGAACCCAATCAAACTCATCGGCCAGTTGACCGGGATTGCCGTTGCCGCGTCGCTGCTGTCATCCGCCGCCTTCGCCCAAGACATCAATGTCGCGGTGGCCGGGCCCATGACCGGCGGCGAAAGCGCCTTTGGCCGGCAGATGAAGAACGGCGCCGATCAGGCCGTGGCCGACATCAACGCCGCCGGCGGCGTGCTCGGAAAGAAGCTGGCGCTGCAGGTCGGCGACGATGCCTGCGATCCCAAGCAGGCGCGCTCGATCGCCGAGAAGCTGGCCTCGGCCAAGGTGCCGTTCGTGGCCGGGCATTTCTGTTCGTCGTCGTCGATCCCGGCGTCGGAGGCCTATGCCGACAGCAACGTGCTGCAGATCACACCGGCCTCGACCAATCCGCTGTTCACCGAGCGCAAGCTCGCCAATGTACTGCGCGTCTGCGGCCGTGACGACCAGCAGGGCCTGATCGCTGCCGACTACATCGCGAAGAATTTCAAGGGCAAGAACGTCGCCATCCTCAACGACAAGACCACCTACGGCAAGGGTCTCGCCGACGAGACCAAGAAGGCGCTCAACAAGGCCGGCTTCACCGAGAAACTGTTCGAGAGCTACAACAAGGGCGACAAGGACTTCAATTCCATCGTGTCGCGTCTGAAGCGCGACAATATCGATCTGGTCTATGTCGGCGGCTACCATCAGGAAGCCGGACTGATCCTGCGCCAGATGCGCGACCAGGGCCTCAAGACGGTGCTGATGGCTGGCGATGCGATGAACGACAAGGAATTTGCCTCGATCACCGGCCCCGCCGCGGAAGGCACGCTGTTCACCTTCGGGCCGGACCCGCGCAACAAGCCGACCGCGAAGGCGATCGTCGAGAAGTTCAAGGCCAAGAACATCGATCCCGAAGGCTACACGCTCTACACCTATGCCGCGTTCCAGGTTTGGACCCAGGCCGTCGCCAAGGCCGGCTCCACCGATATGAAGAAGGTGATGGATGTGATCAAGGCCGGCGAATGGGACACCGTGCTCGGCAAGATGGCCTTCGACGCCAAGGGCGACATCAAGGCGATCGACTACGTCGTCTACAAATGGGACGCCAAGGGCAACTACGCGGAGCTCGGCAAAGGCAGCTGAGGTTCACTAACTTGTAGGGTGGCAAAGGCGCAAAGCGCCGTGCCCACCGCGGACATCACCGGCTGACGAACGTCCGGCGGTGGGCACGCTTCGCTTTGTCCACCCTACAGGGCTGCGGTTACATGCTGATCTCGCCGTCGTCCTGACCATTCCAGTAATGCAGACGGCTGGCATGGACCTTGATCAGCACGACGCCGGGCGTGTCGATGCCGTCCTTGAACCAGTAGTCCAGATCCTTGGTCCAGTGCGCCTCGAACGCCGCCTTGTCGCGGATCAGTTCGGCCTCGCCCTCGATGGAGATAAAAATCGGCGGTTGACCGAGCAGACCCTTGGCGCCGGTGAAGGACAGTCCGACCTGCGGGTCTCGCTGGATGTCCTGCACCGTGTGGCTCTGCTCAAAGGTGAAAAAGAACGAGTCGCCGTCATAATCGACATCGCCGTTATTGCTCATGGGCCGCGCAGCGATCTGTCCGCCTTCGGCGCGGGTCGACAGCATCGCGAAATCGATCTCGCGCATTTTGTCCGCCAGATCTGACAGGGTCATTTGGCTCATGGGTGTCTCCGGTTTCAAGCACTGCGCAACAGACGCGCGGCGGCAAGATCGGTTCCTGCATTGCGCGCTGAAGGCGCGTCACCCGAAATTCTGCAGCGCCGGAAATGTCTCCAGCAGCCAGATGCTGGCGCTGGCGACGCCGCCGGTCAGGAACGCGATGCCGGTGAGGATCATCAGCACGCCCATCACCCGCTCCACATGGACCAGATGCTTCTTCATCCGCGCGAACACGCTGGAGAACTGCTCGACCATGAAGGCTGCGATCAGGAACGGGATGCCGAGACCGAGCGAATAGACGGCGAGCAACCCGGCGCCCTTGGTCACCGTCGCCTCCGCTGCCGCCACCGACAGGATCGCGGCCAGGATCGGCCCGATGCATGGCGTCCAGCCGAACGCAAACGCCAACCCCATCACATAGGCACCCCACAGCCCGACCGGCTTCGGCATGGTCAGGCGGCCCTCGCGCATCAACACGCCGATCCGCGTCAGGCCAAGGAAATGCAGGCCCATCAGGATGATCAGCACGCCGGCCACGATGGAGAGCTGCGCTGCGTAAGCGCGGATGACGCCGCCGATCAGGCTGGCGCTGGCGCCGAGGATCGTGAACACCGTGGAAAAGCCGAGCACGAACACCAGCGCAGAGATCATCACCGCGCGCTTCGAGGCGGCTTCCTGCTCGTCATTGGCGACATGTTCGATGGTCGCGCCCGTCAGGTAGATCAGATAGGGCGGCACCAGCGGCAGCACGCAAGGTGACAGGAAACTGACAATGCCGGCAATCAGCGCCGCTGGGATCGTGACATCCGTGATCATGCGGCTAAATGCACCGCGCAAGCGCCGACATGCAAGGGTGTTGGATCGACGATGCCGCAATTGATAAGCTTGTGATCGGGCGTGATCGGCATCGTTCCGGCAAAATATGGCAGCGCGGAACGGGCCTTGGAGGACACATGAAGAATTTGCTGACCGATATCCCCGGCGTCCGCGTCGGCCATGCCGACGATGCCGCGCTCGCCTCCGGTGTCACCGCGATCCTGTTCGACCGTCCCGCCATTGCATCCGTCGATATCCGCGGCGGCGGCCCGGGAACGCGCGACAGCAGGCTGCTCGACCCCGTCAACACCGTCGATGCCATTCACGGCATCGCGCTGTCCGGCGGCTCCGCATTCGGGATCGAAGCCGGTGGCGGTGTGCAGGCCTGGCTGGCGGAACAAGGCCGCGGCTTTGCCATCGGCCCGGCCATCATACCGATCGTACCCGGCGCGGTGCTGTTCGATCTGCTCAATGGCGGCGACAAGAATTGGGGCCGCTTCCCGCCCTATCGTGAGCTCGGCTATGCGGCGGCGGTGAACGCCAGCGACAGTTTCGCCCTCGGCAGCGTCGGCGCCGGGCTCGGGGCCACCACGGCGACGCTCAAAGGCGGCCTCGGCTCGGCCTCCGCGGTGACGCCGTCAGGTGTCCGCGTGGCGGCACTGGCCGCGGTGAACGCCGTCGGCAGCGTGACCATGGGCGACAGCGCGCATTTCTGGGCTGCAGCCTTCGAACAGAATGGCGAGTTCGGCGGACGCGGATTGCCGACCGTCATCACGCCGGACATGCACGCCTTCCGTATCAAGGGCGGCCCTGACGCCACAGCCATCGAGAACACCACGCTGGCCGTCGTCGTCACCGATGCGATACTGACCAAGGCGCAGGCGCAGCGCCTTGCGATCATGGCGCAGACCGGATTGGCCCGTGCCATCTATCCCGTCCACGCGCCACTGGACGGCGACATCGTGTTTGCAGCGGCGACCGGCGAGAAGCCGATCGATCCGGTGGTCGGCCTGAGCGAGCTCGGCATGCTGGCGGGCAATGTCATTGCCCGCGCGATCGCCCGCGGCGTCTATGAGGCGACCGCCCTGCCCTTCGACGGCGCGCTGCCGGCGTGGCGGGACCGATGGCAACGAGAAACATAGCGGCGCGTTTGCGTCATTGAGCGACAATGCGGGGACGACCGCCATGCCATCGACAGCGATCCGCCATTTCAGCTACAGCCCGGACTCACACGAACTGCGCGTGACATTCACCAGCGGGCGCCGCTACGCCTATGCGCAGGTGCCGCCGGACGTGCATGCGGCGTTGCGCGACGCGCCGTCACGCGGCGCCTTTTTCAATCACAGCATCCGCGATCGCTTTGCCTATCGCGAATTGGAGCGATCAGACGCTGATCGCCAATGATCCGGTGGCCGTCGAGATCTGCTGCGCCTGCTTCGCGATCATCTGTTCGAGCGCGTTGTAGGACGTCCGAGCCGCTGCCGTGGTGGCGGCCGACGGCACCGCCGAGGTGGACGTCACCTTGGAGCCATCCGCATAGCTGATCGAGGTCGTGGTGCTTCCATCGGCATTCATCGTGGTCGATGTGGTTGCGCCGGTGACGTCGCTGCCGTCGCTAGATCCGTCCGCATTGCCACCGCCGCCATGATGCGACTTGCCGGCGCCTTTCAGCGCCTTGCTGAGTTCATCGATGCTGACCGAACCGTCGCCATCCTTGTCGAGCTTGGCGAACACCTTGTCGGCATTGGCCACATTGGTGCCGCCGGCGCCGAGCTTGTCCTCGAATTCCGCTTTGCTGATCGATCCGTCGCTATTGCCGTCGAGCTGCGCGAACAGGCTCTTTAGCGCGTCCGATCTTGTCTTCGACTGCGCGGAAACATTGCTCTGGCTCTGAGCATCGAGCAGCGCGCCCATGGTGGAAGCCGACAGATTGCCGGCCGATGACGTGCTGCTACCCGTCGTGCCCGAGGCCGAAGTCACCGATGACGGGGTGCCGAGCTGGAAGGATGCTCCCTGCGACAATCCCGTCGTCGCCTTTGCAGACGACGTCTTCTTCGCGGTGAGCGATTGCAGAAGGTCCATGGCCGATGTGGCCAGCGCTGCGACGCCGAGCATCGTCGATCTCCATCGAGGCCGGATTGCCTCCGACGACAGATCAGCAAGCGCCGTGCCAGCGAAAAAACCTCGAAATTTCAACACCTCCCGTGACATCTGCGTTAAAGTCGCTGGGTCATTCGTACCCGGTGCGGCAGATTTTGCCGGAATGCAGCAGGTCCACCGGCGACGTTGCCGGTGTTTCGACTGCGTGTTACGCGAGGCAAAATCGTCGCCATGTCAGGAACCCGCCCATGTCCCAGAGCTTCGCACCGCGCCCGCTGGTGATCGCCCCCTCCATCCTGGCGGCTGATTTCGCCAGGCTCGGCGAAGAAGTCCGCGCGGTAGATCAGGCCGGTGCCGACTGGATCCATCTCGACGTGATGGACGGCCATTTCGTGCCGAACATTTCCTACGGCCCCGACGTCATCAAGGCGATGCGCCCACACACCAGCAAGATCTTCGACGCGCATCTGATGATCGCGCCGGCCGATCCCTATCTCGAAGCCTTCGCCAAGGCCGGCTGCGACCACATCACCGTGCATGCCGAAGCCGGTCCGCATCTGCATCGTTCGCTGCAGGCGATCCGCAGTCTCGGCAAGAAGGCCGGCGTCTCGCTGAACCCCGGCACCCCGCTGTCGGCGATCGAATATGTGCTCGACCTCGTCGATCTCGTGCTGGTGATGTCGGTCAATCCCGGCTTTGGTGGCCAGGCTTTCATCCCCTCGGCCCTGGACAAGATCGCCAGCCTGCGCGGCATGCTGGCTGGCCGCCCGATCGATATCGAAGTCGATGGCGGCGTGTCGGCGGCGGTCGCCGGCCAGCTCGCAGCGGCCGGCGCCAACGCCCTCGTGGCCGGATCCGCCGTCTTCAAGGGCGGCACCATGGAGAGCTACAAGGCCAATATCGACGGGATCCGCAGCGCGGCGGCGATCGCGCGCGGCGAGATGGTGTAGGCAGCCCCCAGACCGGATCGCCATCCCTGCGCGCTACGGGTCGCCCGCTCGTTTCGGCGGCCGCACCACGGTGACGCTGCAGCCGGCTTCGGCTGCGACCTTGGCCGATACGCTGCCGAGCAAGCTGCGCAACCGGGTATTCTGCCGCGCCCCGATGACGATGTGATCGACGCGGTTGACCGCGGCGAATTCGAGGATCGCAGCGGCCGGATCCAGCGCCTCCAGCACATGGGTGGTGAGCCGGCCGGCATCGAGCTGCAGCGGCTGCGCCCAGTGCCGCAGCATCACCAGCCGATCGACATGCTTGTTGTTGTCGTGCTCGTCGAGGGTGCGATCGATCGACAGCCGGTTGAGTTTCAGAACGTTGAGGCAAGCGAGCCGGGCCGACGGCAGGATTGCCAGTATGCGGCCGGCGGTGACGCGCAGCGCCTCGTTGAGGTCGGCCGCGCCTTCGGTGGTGTCGAGTGCCACCGCTACGATCGGCGCAGTGGCGAGCTGCGCGGCGACATCGGACGGGGTGCGGGTCGGCATCACCTGGCCGTTGAAGCGCCGCCGCCATGCCGTCGACAGCGGATCGCGATTGAGCTTGTCGGCGCGGCTTGTGAGCTTGACCTGATCGGGGTGACCGAGATCGAACGCCAGTTGCGCCGCCGTGGGATAGCGCCAGGCTGGCTCGATCTCGAGGCAGCGCAGCACGATCTCCTGCAGCCACGGCGGATAGTCGGCGCGCAGTTTGCGCGGCGGCGTGGCGTCGCGCCACAGCCGCCGCTGCATGCCGCGCAAGGTTTCACTTTCGCCGAACGGACGCTCGCCGGTGGTGAAGAAATACGGCAGCACGCCGAGCGAAAACAGGTCGCTGCGCGGATCGTTGCGGACACCCAGCAGCCGCTCCGGCGCCATATAGGGGGCGGTGCCGAACGGCAGCCGGAACTCCTCCTGTAGCAGATCGGGCAGCTGCGCGTGATGCGACAGACCATAATCGATCAGCACCGCGTCGCCATCCGGCCGGAACATCACGCTGCTCGGCTTGATGTCATGATGGATGACATGCTGCGCATGCAGGTCGGCCAGCGCCAGCGCGATCTTGCCCGCGATGGCGACGGCTTCGCCATAGGGCAGCGGCAGATCGGGCAGCCGGCGATACAGCGTTTCGCCGGCGATCTGCTCCATCACCACGTAAGGCTGCCGGGCAAAATCGCCCGCGCCGAAACAGGCCTGCACATGCGGCCCGGACAGCCGCGGCAGAATCATCTGCTCCATCTCGAAACTGACGATGGCCGCGGGATCGTCGCCTTCCGCGATCCGCGGCACCTTCATCAGCAGCGGTTGCGCCAGATCGGGCCGAGTGACCTGCCACAGCGTCGCCATGCCGCCGTGATGCACGCGCTCGCCGACGGTAAAGCCGTCGAGCACGATGCCTTGCTGCATCCGCATGCCCGCCATCGCTACCGGCCCTCGAACAGACGATCGGCCAGCCGCGGCGGCAGACCGTTGGCGCGGATCGCCGCTGCAGCGGCCTCGACGTCATAGGGCACGCGGCAATAGGTGATCTCGCGCTGGTCGGTGTCGTAGACGGCGAAGGCCGCCGCCGGATTGCCATCGCGGGGCTGCCCGACCGAGCCCATCACCGCGAGCCATTGCCGGCCGTGCAGCAGTTGCACGGGGACGTCGGCGCCGGGGATCGCGGGAGGCACGAATTGCGTCATCTTCCCCGCCATCGACATCGAATACAGCGCCGGCTGATGGATGTGGCCGCAGAAGCTGAGTTGCGCCGGATTGGCCGCCAGACTACGCGCGGCGTCGGCGGTTTCCCGGACATAGCGCCAGCGCGCCGGCTGGCTCGCCTCGGCATGGATATACAGACGGTCATCATCCTCTGCCGTCAGCGGCAGCTCGGCGAGGAAGCGGCGCTGCGCGGCGCCGAGCCGGCCACGGGTCCATTCGATCGCCGCCTGCGCCTCGGCGGTCATGGTTTCGGACGGTGTCCCGACCGCGCGGTCGTGATTGCCGGCCACCGCCAGCGCCCCGTCGGCCACCAGCGCCATCGCCGTCTCGACAACCCAGTCCGGATCGGCGCCATAACCAACGAAATCGCCGAGCAGGATGATGCGGTCGGTGCCCCGCGCGCGCGCGTCATCGAGGCAGGCGGTGAACGCCTGCTTGTTGGCGTGGATATCTGCAAAGATGGCCAGCCGCACATTGCCTCCCTGCCGCACTTTAGCGCCTGTCGCATGCGCCGATTTGATTGACATCAATTGCTGCGGACGCCAATCCCCCGTTCGCTCGACCGTGTTCCGCAGCAGACACGACCGCGAGCTCACAAGCGAATGATTAATGGTAATCGCAGCGAAGCGGTGAGCGACCGCAGGGGATGGTATAAACCGATCAAGTCACAAGCATGAGGTTGCGATGCTGATCCGCCTGCTCTCGATCCTGGCCGTTGCTCTTTGTTGTCTGGGGCCAGCGCATGCCGCGCAGCCCCCGCGCGTCGATGATCCCGCCCAGTTCTCGCATCAGATTTACACGCTGATCAGCCAATCCAAATTCAAGGAGGTCGCCGCGCAACTGTCCGACGGCGTCGGCAGCCCGGAGCGGTCCGCGGACCTGGAGAACACCTTGAAGGAACTCGAAGGCAAGACCTTCGACTTCGGCAAGAAGGTTTATGACAAGGACTACAATGGCGCCTTGCGTCAGATCGTCTACTATTCCTATGTCGAGAGTTTCGGCTTCGTCTACTTTCGCTTCTCGTTCAAGATGACCAGCCGGGGATGGTATCTGACGGGTTTCCAGTTCAAGGAATCCTCCGACGAACTGTTTCCCAAGGATCTGATCGAAGGCCCGTAAAGACACGATCGATGGGCGGAATGCCGGGCCGCCCCGCAATCAAAGATTGAGCCCGACTTGGCTTGGCCTGCCGGTTTCCTCGTCGGCTTGCATCTGCTACACCGCGGCGAATTCCCCTCTTACGTCCGAGATGTCGATGATCCCCCGCTATACCCGTCCCGAAATGGCTGCCATCTGGGAGCCGCAGACCCGTTTCAAGATCTGGTTCGAGATCGAAGCGCATGCGGCCGATGCGCTGGCGGAGTTGGGCACGATTCCGAAGGACGCGGCGAAGACGATCTGGGCCAAGGCCAAGGATGCCACCTTCGACGTCGCGCGCATCGACGAGATCGAGCGCGAGACCAAGCATGACGTCATCGCCTTCCTGACCCATCTGGCGGAGATCGTGGGACCCGAGGCGCGCTTCGTGCATCAGGGCATGACGTCGTCGGACGTGCTCGACACCTGCCTGAACGTGCAGTTGACCCGCGCCGCCGACATCCTGATCGCAGATATCGATCGTCTCTTGGCGGCGTTGAAGACCCGCGCCTATGAGCACAAGATGACGCCGACTATCGGCCGCTCGCACGGCATCCATGCCGAGCCGGTCACCTTCGGCCTCAAACTCGCATTCGCCTATGCGGAGTTTTCGCGCAACCGCGAGCGCCTCGTCGCCGCCCGCAAGGAGGTCGCGACCTGTGCCATCTCCGGCGCTGTCGGCACCTTTGCGCAGATCGATCCGCGCGTCGAAGAACATGTGGCGAAGGCGATGGGCTTGCAGCCCGAGCCGATCTCGACCCAGGTGATCCCGCGCGATCGCCACGCGATGTTCTTTGCGACGCTCGGCGTGATCGCCTCGTCGATGGAGCGCCTCGCGACGGAAATCCGCCACATGCAGCGCACCGAAGTGCTGGAGGCCGAGGAGTTCTTCTCCGAAGGCCAGAAGGGCTCGTCGGCGATGCCGCACAAGCGCAACCCGGTGCTGACCGAAAACATCACCGGCCTCGCCCGCATGGTGCGCGCCTATGTGACCCCGGCGCTGGAGAACGTCGTGCTGTGGCACGAGCGCGACATCTCGCATTCGTCGGCCGAACGCATGTTCGGGCCCGACGCCACCGTCACGCTGGACTTCGCGCTCAACCGCATGGCCGGCGTGATCGAAAAACTGCTGGTCTATCCCGCCAACATGCAGAAGAACCTGGATCGCCTCGGCGGCCTCGTGCATTCGCAGCGCGTGCTGATTGCGCTGACGCAGAAGGGCGCGTCGCGCGAGGACAGCTACAAACTGGTTCAGCGCAACGCCATGCCGGTGTGGCGCGGCGAAGGCGATTTCCAGACTCTGCTGAAGAACGATCCCGACGTGAAAAAATATCTCAGCGACGACGAGATCGCCGAAAAATTCGATCTCGGCTATCATCTCAAGCATGTCGATACGATCTTCAATCGTGTGTTCGGCAGCGCTTCGTAACAGGTCAGCGAGCCCGCACCGCATTCTCAGCCGTCATTGCGAGCGGAGCGAAGCAATCCAGTTCTTTTGCAAAGACAAGACTGGATTGCTTCGTCGCAAGGGCTCCTCGCAATGACGGTGGATAGGGTAGCGCCCCACGTCCTCGCCGTTGCACTCCGGCGCGGCCATCACTTCAGCAAGACACCAGCGCTGAGCATTCGCCTGCTGGCCGGCCTCGGTGTCGAAGGCGACGGCCATAGCGGCGCCACCGTGCAGCATCGCTACGATCGTCGCCGCGATCCGACAAAACCTAATCTGCGTCAGGTGCACCTGATCCCGTCTGAGCTGCTCGAGGAATTGCGCAACAAGGGCTTTGCCGTCGCCCCCGGCGATCTGGGCGAGAACATCACGACGGCGCATATCGAACTCGCCGCGCTGCCGACCGGCACGCGCCTGTATCTTGGCCCGCGCGCCGTGATCGAACTTACCGGCTTGCGCGAACCCTGCGTTCTCATGGACAAATTTCGGCGCGGGCTGAAAGCGGCCACGCTGGACCGCGATGTGGGCGGCAGCCGGGTCTACAAAGCGGGCGTCATGGCCGTGGTTCTGGCCGATGGCGAGGTGGCGCCGGGTGATGCGATCCGTGTCGCGTTGCCGTCGGGGCAGCCCATGCCGCTACGGCCGGTCTAGTTGCGGAAGCTCTTCCCGAAAAAGCCCGAATGATCGTATCCTGATCGCAGCAACCCTGCAGTAACCATCCTCTCTTAACTTCGCATGATGCCCACGCGCCCTACCATCCTGGTCTTCGACTCCGGCCTCGGCGGCCTCACCGTCCAGCGCGAGATCGCGAAGGCGCGGCCGGATGCGCACTATGTCTATGTGGCCGATGACGTGTTCTTTCCCTATGGCCAGCATAGCGAACAGGCCCTGATCGACCGCGTGGTGCCGCTGATGGGCGAACTGATCGCCGCGCATCGCCCCGACATGGTGGTGATCGCCTGCAATACCGCTTCGACCATCGTGCTGAACGATCTGCGCGCTGCCTATCAGGTACCGTTCGTCGGCACCGTCCCGGCGATCAAGCCGGCCTGTGCGGGCTCTCTGAGCAAGCGTGTGTCGGTGCTCGGCACCTCCGGCACGGTCAAGCGCGAATATACCCAGACGCTGATCCGCGAATTCGGAGCCGGCTGTATCGTCACGCTGGTCGGCTCGGCCCATCTCGCATCATTGGCCGAGGCCGCGCTCGGCGGCGGCGGAGGTGAGATCACCGACGCCGCCATTTTTGACGAGATCGCACCCTGCTTCGTTCAGGATGCCGCAGGCGCCCGCACCGACACGGTGTGGTCGGCCTGATCGGCGATCATCAGCAGGGTATGCCCCATGGCGATGCCGTGCTGCTGTACACCTCCGGCAAGCGCCACGCCTGGCCGGAGACGCTGGCGCCCTTTTTCGGCGGCCAGGTCGCGGCGTAGACGGCCGACCGACTGGCGGAACCCGTCATTTTGCTGCCCGCGGCGCCGGTTTCGGGCGCCTGCTGGCTGCAAAACTGACAAAACCCCTGTCTTTCAATTGACATGAGCGGCCTCGCCGCCTAGAAACCGCCCTGCTCGCGGGTCGTTTTCGGCCCGCGAAGCGTTTCGCACCCGTGGTTCTCCTCCCAGCTTTGGGAATGAGCCTGTCGGTGCCGGGATTTCCTTCAAAAGATCACCGGTACACAGGAGGGCGCGTCTCCTCATCCACCAATTGCGCCATCGCTTTGCGGTGGCCGATAACATCGAGGACGCGATGACAAAGCGTAGTGAAGCTAAGTACAAAATCGACCGCCGTATGGGCCAGAACATTTGGGGTCGTCCCAAGTCTCCGGTCAACAAGCGTGAATACGGCCCCGGCCAGCACGGCCAGCGCCGCAAGGGCAAGCTCTCGGACTTCGGCACGCAGCTGCGCGCCAAGCAGAAGCTGAAGGGCTATTACGCCAACATTTCCGAGCGTCAGTTCTACGCCGTCTACGTCGAGGCCTCGCGCCTCAAGGGCGACACCGGTGAGAACCTGATCGGCCTGCTCGAGCGTCGTCTCGACACCGTGGTGTACCGTGCCAAATTCGTCGCCACCATGTTCGCCGCCCGCCAGTTCATCAATCACGGCCACGTCAAGGTGAACGGCAAGCGCGTCAACATTTCGAGCTACCTGGTCAAGGTCGGCGACGTCATCGAGGTCAAGGAATCCTCGAAGCAGCTCGCCGTCGTTCTGGAAGCTTCGCAGCTCGGCGAGCGCGACGTGCCCGATTACGTCGAAACCGACCACAGCAAGATGACCGCCCGATATATTCGCGTTCCCGCCCTGTCGGACGTGCCCTTCGCGGTGCAGATGGAACCCCATCTGATCGTCGAATTCTATTCGCGCTAATTTTTAGCGACGACGACGAAAAGGCCCCGGTTTTCCCGGGGCCTTTTTTATTGGGTTGTTTGCAATCCGCCTCATCCTGAGGAGCGCGCCCTTGCGCGCGTCTCGAAGGATGGCCACACATGCATTCATGGTTCGAGACGGCGCCAAGCGGCGCCTCCTCACCATGAGGTCGGAGATCGACCTCTCCTCATTCAGCGTTGCTGTTTCACTTCGCAGAACCAATCGGAAGGCGAACATGCCCTTCACTCCTGCCCGCCCCGATCCGACGCTGCCGCCGGTTCGCATCAATCTGCTGTCGGATACGCAAACCAGGCCGACGCTCGCCATGCGTGCCGCGATGGCTGCGGCAGAGGTCGGCGACGAACAGACGGGTGACGATCCGACCGTCAATGCGCTGTGCGATCGCGTCGCCGATCTGCTCGGCAAGGACGCGGCCGTGTTCATGCCGTCGGGCACCATGTGCAATGTCGCCGGCCTGCTCGCGCATTGCCGGCCGGGCGATGAGATCCTTGCCCATCGCACGGCGCATATCCTGTCGCGCGAAGGCGGCACCCATGCCGCACTCGGCGGCTTCCAGATCACGGGGCTGGAAGGCGCGGACGGGAAATTCACGCCCGATGCCTTGCGCGCGGCGCTGCATCCGCGCTCGCGCTACGAGGCGGCGCAGACTGTCGTCAGCGTCGAGCAGACCGCCAATATCGGCGGCGGCACCATCTGGGCCAAAGCCGATCTCGATGCAATCGTGGCGATCGCACGGGATCGCGGCATGGCCACGCATATGGACGGCGCACGGTTGTTGAATGCCTGTGTCGCCACCGGCATCAGCGCGCGCGACATGGCCGCCGGTTGGGATTCGGTCTGGATCGATTTCAGCAAGGGCCTCGGCGCCCCCGTCGGCGCCGTGCTGGCCGGCACGCGTGATTACATCGACGCCGTCTGGCGCTGGAAACAGGGCCTGGGCGGATCGATGCGCCAGGCCGGCATCATCGCCACTGCGTGCATCCACGCCCTCGATCATCACGTCGATCGGCTGGCCGATGACCACGCCCATGCGCGGACACTGGCGCGCGGTCTCGCGCAGATCGATGGCTTCGATGTGCAGCAGCCGGAGACGAATCTCGTCTTCTTCGATCCCGCCGGCGCCGGCATCAGTGCTGCCGACATGGTGAGAGCCCTGCGGATCGAGGGTATCATGCTCGCCACCATGGACGGCCGCATCCGCGCCTGCACGCATCTGGATGTGACTGCAGCGATGATCGCCGACACGCTCGGCCTGGTACGCGAGATCACGCGCGCCGTGTAAAGACAAGCACTCCATCCTTCATGGTGAGGAGGCGCCGCTTGGCGCCGTCTCGAACCATGCGCTGGTACATGCCGCGTCCTTCGAGACGCGCGCAACAGCGCGCTCCTCAGGATGAGGCTCAAGTGTGCGGATGGAGCGCGCTACTCCAGCGCCTCATAGACGATCTTCCGCACGTCGACTTCCATGCGCCAGCGCTGCGATGGCGCCTGGGTCATCACCAGCACGAACATATCGTTCACCGGATCGACCCAGAAGAACGTGCCGCCAACGCCGTCCCAGCGATATTCGCCGACAGGCCCGGGTTCGCTCGCAAGTAATTTTGTCCGCACCGCAAAGCCGTAACCAAATCCGCTGGCGGCGCCCGGGAAATAGAAATGATCGCGCGCGATGCCGCTGCCGGGGCCGATGTGATCGCGCGTCATCTCCTTGACGGCGCGAGCAGAGAGGTAACGCCTGCCATCGAGAACGCCGCCGTTCAGCAGCATCTGCAGGAAGCGCGCGTAATCGGCGACCGTGCCGTTGAGACCCGATCCGCCCGCCTGCCACAGCTGGACGTCGGCGGGATCGTGCATGCCGACCACCGGCCCGATCATGCGGTCGGACGCGAACGGCTCCGCGACCCGCGCGCGCTGCTCCGGGTCGGTGATGTAGAACGACGTATCGGTCATCCCCAGCGGTTCGAACAGGCCGTCTTTCAGGAAGCGACCGAGCATTTGCCCTGACACGACCTCGATGACGCGGCCGAGAATATCGGTCGAGTGTCCGTAATTCCACAGCGTTCCCGGTTGCTGCGCCAGCGGCAGTTTCGCGATCCGCTCCGCCCATGTCGCATTGTCCCAGTCGCGCCCGAACACGTCGAGCTGCGCGTAGCGTTTGCGCGCGGGGTCTTCGCCGTAGAAGCCGTAGGTGATGCCCGAGACATGCTTGAGCAGATCAGCGATCGTGATCGGACGTCGGAGCACCTTCAGCCCGAAGCTGGCGTGCTCGTCGCCGCCGGGCACATCGACGCCGACCTTGGCCCTGGCGAAAGCCGCAATGTAGTTGGACACGGGATCGTCGAGCTTCAGCTTGCCGTCCTCGACCAGCATCATGGCTGCCACCGAGGTGATCGGCTTGCTCATCGAATATAGCCGGAAGATTGAATCCGCCGTCATTGGATGGCCGCTGTCGCGATTGCCGAAGGTGTCGGCATAGACCGGTTTGCCATGCTGCTGGATCAGCACCACCGCGCCTGGGATTTTGCGCTCAGCCACAAGCCCACGAAAATAATCGTCGAGCGCGAGCAGCTTTTGCGGCGACAGTGTTCGCGCAATCGGTCGGGATGCCTCGGCTCGCAGCGGCGCCATTGGCGCTACAACTGTGCCGACGCAGCCCAGCGTCAGCACCAACACAGCGGCGGTGCTACTTCTCCAGCGCTTCATAGACGAGCAGCTTGAGCGAGCGTTGGATGCGTTGACGTTCCGAGGGGGTCTGTTCGAGCAGGATCATGAAGAACTCCTGCTTGGGATCGATGATGAAATAGCAACCGGACGCGCCATCCCACTTCAGCTCGCCGAGCGATCCCGGCGGCGGCGGTTTGGCATTGCCGGGATCGGTGCGTACGGCCAGGCCATAGCCGAAGCCGAAGCCATCGCCGGGAAAGTACAGATAGTCACGGGCGACGCCGCTGTCCTTGCCGATGTGGTCGGTGGTCATCTCCCCGCCGTCGAGCAGCATCTGTGCGAATTTGCGAAAGTCCGACAGCGTCGAGACCATGCCGCCGCTGCCGGATTCCCATTTCTGATAGGTTTCCGGCCGCCCCTGCCGCCCGGTCCGGAAATCGCTGTCCCAGCCCATTGGCTTGGCAAGCAATCCCTCTTTGGCCCTCTCCTTGACGTAAAAGCCGGTCGAGGTCATGCCGAGCGGCCGCAGCAGCTTCTCTTCCTCGAAGCCGAGCAACGTCTTGCCGGACACCACCTCGATGATACGGCCGAGAATGTCGGTGGAATGGCCATAGTCCCACATGGTGCCGGGCTGATACTCCAGCGGCAATTGGGCGATGCGATCGGCGAATTCCTTGTTGTCGAAATCGCCATTGTAGATGTCGGCATTGCCATAGGCGCGGCGCACCAGGCTGTTGCCATAAAATCCGTACGGGATGCCGGACGTGTGCAGCAGCAGATCGCGGATCGTGACCGGCCGGTCCGGCGGCATGATCTCCAGCGCTTTTTCGCCGTTCTCAAGCTTGGTCTCGACGCCGACCTTGGCCTTGGCGAACGACGGAATGTATTTGGAAACGGGGTCGTCGAGTTTCAGCCGGCCCTCGTCCACCAGCATCATCGCCGCGAATGACGTGATCGGCTTCGACATCGAATGCAGTCGGAAGATCGTGTCCGCCGTCATCGGCTGCCGGGTCGCGGGATCGCGGACACCGAAGAAGCGCTCGTAAACCGGCTTGCCGCGCTGCTGGATCAGTACGATGGCGCCGGGAATTTTGCCGTGCTGGATTTGCGTGTTGAAGAACGCGTCGATGGCCTTGAGTTTCTCCTGCGAGAAATGCGCGCCCGCCGGGATCTCGAAGGTGCCCTCGGCGTAGAAGCGATCCTCCGCAGCGGCGCATGTCTGAAACGGAAGCGTCCCGGCACCGACGGCGAGTATCGTGCTGGCGACAATCGCCCGTATCGCGTTGCGCCGCGCCATCAGCCATCCTCTCGTCAACCGCGGCGAAGTCTAGCCGCGCCACAGCCTCAGGCAAGGGGCGCGACGTCGCTCAGCGCGCGGCAACGCCGTTTCGCTGAGAGATCTGCAGCAGATGAAGTCAGGGCGGCATAAAAAACGGGACCCGACGGGTACCGTTAAGCCGGCACGATCGCTTTCGGTCATCGTGCCGATCGATCGGCGGTTGGGTTCAGGCCGATGCCGGGGCATCGGTGACGCCCTTCTCGGCCAACAACTGCTGCAACTCGCCGGCCTGGAACATCTCGCGGACGATGTCGCAACCGCCGACGAATTCGCCCTTCACATAAAGCTGTGGGATGGTCGGCCAGTTCGAGTAGGTCTTAATGCCGTCGCGCAGGTCGGCGGATTCGAGAACGTTGAGGCCCTTGTAGCCGACGCCAACGTGATCGAGGATCTGAACCACCTGACCGGAGAACCCGCACTGCGGAAACTGCGGCGTGCCTTTCATGAACAGCACGACGTCGTTGGTCTTCACTTCGTTCTCGATGAATTGCTCAATGCTCATGATCGCGTCCTTGTTGCGGCCCCGTCGCTCGCCGGTTCGGCGCAGCGCCTTCACATGATCCATATATGTAACCGAATCCGTTTCGCACCCCAAGCCGAAAGCCGAGCCCAAGGCCGGTTTGGCTGGTTTTTCGAGGTTTTACAGGACCCGCGCTGCATCCGCGGCTTTCCGACAGGGCCGCCGCCGGCGGATTTGTATGACGGGAAGCCTTTCATGTCGCCAGGGAGCCCTTATCTAGGACAAACGCTTTCTACGGAACCCATCCGGAAGACTGACGTTCTCCCTAAAATCGGAGACCTTCGTGACGCCAACAGCAGCTGCCCCGCATGTAGCCTCGATCTCTTCCGGATCCCTCGCACAGCAACTCACCGACGCCTTTTTGAGTGTCCGCAACGAGACCGAGCGCCGTGCGGCGCCCCTGTCTGCGGAAGACCAGTTGGTGCAATCAATGCCGGACGCGAGCCCGGCCAAGTGGCACCGGGCGCATGTGACCTGGTTCTGGGAGCAGTTTCTGCTCGGCGATCATCAACCGGGCTACCGGGTCTTCCACCCCGACTACGCCTATCTGTTCAATTCCTATTACGTCTCGGCCGGACCGCGCCACGTGCGCGCGCAGCGCGGCCATCTGACGCGTCCCGGTGCGGACGAAGTCACGGCCTATCGCCGGCATGTCGACTCCGCCGTGGTCAAGTTCTTCAGCGAAGCCAGCGACGACAAACTGACCTCGCTGGTGCCTTTGCTGGAGGTCGGCATGAATCACGAGCAACAGCATCAGGAGTTGATGCTGACCGACATCCTGCACGCGTTCGCACAGAATCCGATCCCGCCCGCTTACGATGCCGATTGGCGCTTTCCCGCAACGACCCGCAGCGCGGATGCATGGCTCCCCCTGATGGAGGGCATCCATACCATCGGACATCAGGGCGACAGCTTTCACTTCGACAATGAAAAGCCCGCCCATCGTGCCCTTGTTGGCCCCGTGAAGCTGCAGCGCAATCTCGTGACCAACCGTGACTGGCGCACCTTCATGGATGATGGGGGCTACGACAAAGCCATACTGTGGCTGATGGACGGCCACGCCGCTGCGGTGCGTGGCGAGTGGCAGGCGCCCGGTCACTGGCGCATGATCGACGGCGAGTGGCAGATCATGACACTCGGCGGCCTGCAGGCGGTCGATCCCGACGCCCCGGTGTGCCACATCAGCTATTACGAAGCCGACGCCTTCGCGCGCTGGAGCGGCAAACATCTGCCGACGGAGATGGAATGGGAAGTTGCGGCCCGGGCCGGTGGTCTCAACGATGCTGACGGCGTCGTGTGGCAATGGACGCGCAGCGCCTATGCGCCCTATCCCGGCTACCGCGCCATCGAAGGCGCGCTCGGCGAATACAATGGCAAGTTCATGGTGAGCCAGTATGTGCTGCGCGGCTCGTCGCTGGCGACGCCGCAAGGCCATAGCCGCGTCACCTACCGTAATTTCTTCTATCCGCACCATCGCTGGCAGTTCAGCGGCCTGCGCCTCGCAGATTACGCCAACTGATTTGATCACCATCGCTTTGATGCGAGCGCGCTGAGGAGAACCCCATGAACGTCCACGCCCCGTTGGCCTCGGCCGAACTCGATCCCGCCACCACGGCATTCGCCGCAGATGTCACCGCAGCGCTATCGCAGCAGCCGAAGAAGCTGTCGCCGAAATACTTCTATGACGAAGCCGGTTCGCAGCTGTTCGAGCAGATCACCAAGTTGCCGGAATACTACCCGACGCGCACCGAGCTGGACATCCTGCGTGCCCGCGGCAAGGACATCTCGTCGATCATTCCAAACGATGCTGCACTGGTCGAATTCGGCGCCGGCGCCACCACCAAGGTGCGGCTGCTGCTCGAGCAGTGCTCGTTCGGCGCCTATGTACCGGTGGATATTTCGGGCGATTTCCTGCATGGCCAGGCGGCCGAACTGCGCGCGGATTTTCCCGACCTCGACGTGTTTCCCGTCAATGCCGATTTTACCACGACGTTCGAACTGCCGGCCGACGTCCAGGCGATGCCGAAGGTCGGCTTCTTCCCCGGTTCGACGCTCGGCAATTTCGATCCGCAGGATGCTGCAGGGTTCCTGCGCTCCGCCCGGCAGATTCTCGGCAAAGGCGCGATGATGCTGATCGGCATCGACCTGGAAAAGGACGAAAACGTCCTGCAGGCCGCCTATAACGACGCCGCCGGCGTGACCGGCGCCTTCAACAAGAATGTGCTGGTTCGCATCAACCGCGAACTGGGCGGTGATTTCGACCTCGGCGCGTTCATGCACCGTGCGATCTACAACAAGGAGCGCCATCGCATCGAAATGCACCTCGTCGCCAAGAAGCCGCAGACGGTGCATCTGTTCGGACGCAGCTTCGATTTCCGCGCCGGCGAAAGCATCCACACGGAGAGCAGCTACAAATACAGCATGGAGCGGTTCGCAGCACTCGCGCGCACGTCCGGCTGGGAGCCGAAGTCGTCATGGACCGATGCGGATGAGCAGTTCTCTGTGCATGCCCTGGTGGCGGCAGAGTAATCAACGGCCGTCGTTACGGAACGACCAAGTCGTCTCCCCGATCACGACGGCCGCAAAGCCAAAGTCGTTAGCCTTCCGGCACGCCGGTCTGCAGCGCCAGGGCGTGCAGGACGCCGCCCATCTGGCCTTTCAGCGACTGGTAGACGATCTGGTGCTGAGCCACGCGGGATTTGCCGCGGAAACTTTCCGACAGCACGGTGGCTGCATAGTGGTCGCCATCCCCGGCCAGATCGCGAATCGTCACCTGCGCATCAGGAATTGCCGCCTTGATCATGGCCTCGATATCGCGGGCGTCCATCGGCATTCGGGGGTCTCCAGACTTGGTTTTAATGCGGCACGCGAATCGCGGTTTGATCTTGGGCCGGGACTGCGAAAGCCTATCGCCTGCCGCGCTGCATTCCCATCACCATAATACGCGATCCGCCCCTTTTAAAGGCAACCCGGGCGCCCCATCTCACATCCAGCAATGTGACAATCATGAAGGCATGCCGATGAAAGTCCCGGGTCCGGATCATCCGATCTCTATTTCGCCAGCCGGCAAACATATCCGCGTCACCGCAGGCGACGTCGTGGTTGCCGACACCACCAACGCCCTGATACTGAAGGAAGCGACCTATCCGGAGGTTTTCTACATCCCCCGCGCCGACACCGATATGAGCGTCCTGGCCCGCACCGCGCGGACCACCCACTGCCCCTTCAAGGGCGACGCGAATTACTACACCATCAATGCCGACACGACGCTGGACAACGCGATCTGGACCTATGAGGCACCGTTTCCCTCGGTGGCCGAGATCAAGGACCATCTTGCTTTCTATCCGGACAAGGTGAAGATCGAAATCCTGCCCGTCTGAGACTGCGCCCAGGCCATCACGGCTTATCGCGAATGGCTCGCGCCGCCCGAATTGCTCGCGCTGCCATTGCCCCCTATCATGTTGACCGATCGATGATCGACGGTCGTGCCTCTTGCGCGACCGTGTAGCGGGGGCTCGCCGAACCACAATGTCTGACCGTAACGCCGCGCTCGACCGCGCCCGCACCTTCGTGACCCTGCTGGTGCTCGCGAACCATGCCGTGGTCGCCTATACCGCCTTCGGTCGCTACTACCCCAATCACTATCTGTGGTCGACCGCGCCGATCGTCGATCACCAGCGCTGGTTCGGCTTCAACGTGCTGACGCTGTTCAACGACACGTTCTTCATGTGCCTGATGTTCATGCTGTCGGGCCTGTTCGTCTGGCCGAGCCTGAAGCGCAAGAGTATCGGCCATTTCCTGCGCGATCGCGCGTTGCGGCTCGGCCTGCCGTTCCTGGCGATGATCCTGGTGCTGATGCCGATCGCGTATTACGCGTCGTTCAGCCTTTCCACCAACAAGACCGGCTTCTACGAGTTCTATGTCAATAATTTCAGACAGGGCCAATGGTTTGCGGGCCCCGGCTGGTTCATCTGGTATCTGCTGTTTCTGGATCTCGTGGCCATCCCGGTGTTTCTGTTTGCACCGAAACTGATCGACGCCATCAACCGGCTGTCGATATCTCCTATGTGCCGTTTCTGTTTACCGTCGGCGCCGTGCGCTGGTTCAGCCTTGGGCCGCTGCAGGTGCAGTTCAGCCGCATGGCGATCTATGGCGTGTTCTTCTTCGCCGGCATGGGCATCGGCGCCGCCAATATCGATCAGGGCTTGCTGGCGCGCAGCGGCGCATTGGCGCGGCAATGGCTGTGGTGGACGATCGCTGCGGCCGCCTCGTTCGGCGCGCTGGCCTATCTCGTCAACTTCCGCCGCATGAAGCTATCCAACCTGACGGGCGCACCGCCATTCTGGTGGCAGTCGAGCTATGGCGTGATCTATGCGGTGGCCTGCACGCTGATCTGCCTCGCCGTGCTGGCGCTTTTCCTGCGCTTCGGTCAGCGCGACAAGAGCATCTTCGACCCGCTGCGCGCCGACGCCTACGGCATCTTCGTGATTCACTATCTGCCGATGCTGTGGCTGCAATATGCGATGCTGACGATGCCATGGGGCGCCGGCGCGAAGGCCGCCATCGCGTTCGCGGCAACGCTGGCGATCAGCTGGGCTGCGACGCGCGCGTTGCGTCAGATCCCGGGCATGACGCGCGTGCTGTAGCCTGCCCCATCCCTATCACACCATCAATGACGACCGGCAGGAGACCAGCATGCCCGCGCCCGACGCCGACAAGGTGATCCATCTTCTTTTCAACGTCACGCCGACCTTGCTGGAAGACTATCGCGACCCCATCCTGTCGGCCCTCCAGCGCAGAAGCATCGCCGCACGCGTCGGCCTTCTCGGCGATATCGCGCCGGAGGACGTCGACTACATCGTGCATGCGACGGGCGGCCCGGTCACCGACTTCGCGCCGTTCACGCATGCGCGCGCCGTCCTCAGCCTATGGGCGGGCGTTGAGAAGATCGTCGGCAACACCACGCTGACGCAGCCGCTCTGCCGCATGGTCGATGACGGCCTCCGGCAGGGCATGGTCGAATGGGTGGTCGGCCACGTGTTGCGCGCGCATCTCGGGATGGACCATTACGTCCGTGACAAGCCGCGGGACTGGCAGCAGCATGTGCCGCCGCTTGCGACCGAGCGTTCGGTGACTGTGCTGGGTCTTGGCGAGCTCGGATCGGCAGCCGCGACAGCACTCGCCCAACTCGGCTTTCGCGTCACCGGCTGGAGCCGCAGCCCGCGCGATGTCAAAGGCATTCGCTGCCTCGCCGGCGCGGCCAGCCTTGCGCAGGCATTGGCCTCTGCAGAAATCCTGGTGGGACTGCTGCCGCAAACGCCGGAGACGATCGATCTGCTGGACGCCGAGCGATAGGCGCTGCTGCCGCGCGGAAGTGTCATCATCAATGCCGGCCGCGGCACGCTGATCGTCGATGACGCGTTGATCGCAGCTCTCGACAGCGGACAAGTCGCACAGGCCACACTGGATGTGTTTCGCACCGAACCAGTGCCGGCCGATCATCCATTTTGGTCGCATCCAGGCGTCACCATCTCGCCACATATCGCAGCCGCGACGCGGCCTTCGACGGCAGCGGAAAAGATCGCAGAGAATATTGCGCGCGCCGAGAACGGCCAGCCGCTGCTGCATGTGGTGGATCGGACGTTGAGCTATTGAAGCGCTGACGCCAACGGCCTCCCTCCCCCTTGTGGGGAGGGTCCGCCGATAGGCGGGGGTGGGG
>JAPLPC010000456.1 GCA_026400425.1 Hyphomicrobiales bacterium
GACGCCGATGCGAAGTATTTCGCCGAGGTCGTCGTCGATCTCGACCAGATCGACGAGCCGATGATCGCCGATCCTGACGTCAACAACGCCGACGTGTCGAAGCGCTACACCCACGACACGATCCGTCCGGTGTCGTATTACGGTGGCACCAAGAAGGTCGATCTCGGTTTCGTTGGCTCCTGCATGGTGCACAAGGGCGACATCAAGATCGTCGCGCAGATGCTGAAGAATCTGGAGAAGGCCGAAGGCAAGGTCGCGTTCAAGGCACCGCTGGTCGTCGCCGCGCCGACCTACAACATCATCGACGAGTTGAAAGCCGAAGGGGATTGGGAAATCCTGCAGAAGTATTCAGGCTTCGAGTTCGACGATGTGAAGCCGAAGACCGCCAACCGCACCGCCTACGAGAACATCCTGTATCTCGAGCGTCCCGGCTGCAACCTGTGCATGGGCAATCAGGAGAAGGCGGAGAAGGGCGATACGGTTCTCGCCACCTCGACCCGTCTGTTCCAGGGCCGCGTCGTCGAAGACACCAACGAAAAGAAGGGCGAGTCGCTGTTGGCCTCGACCCCGGTGGTGGTGCTGTCGGCGATCCTCGGCCGCACGCCGAGCGCCGATGAATACAAGGCCGCCGTCGAAGGCATCGACCTCACCAAGTTCGCACCGCCCAAGGCGGCCGTGGTCGGAGGCGCGTCGGTCCATTACTGAGAGCGGACAGCGCCGCTTCGTCGTCGGCGTAGGTCGGATATGATACTTGAAGAGCGCTCCAGGTTTCACTGGAGCGCTCTTTTTCGTTTGCGCCGCCAGAAGCGCGTCGAGCTTGCGCGAAAGGCCTAATATGCTATCTTACCTTAGTCTTACTCTTATCCCGCCGCGAGGTCTTCCATGACGTCACGAACGGCCAATCTGACGACCCTCGTCTCCACCAAAGGGCAGGTGATCCTGCCCAAGGCCATCCGCGATCAGCGACGCTGGTCGGCGGGCACACGACTGACGGTCGAGGAGACACCGGATGGCGTGCTGCTCAAAGCTGCACCGCTGTTTCCTGCGACCACATTGGATGAAGTCGTCGGCATGCTTCGTCACGATGGAGCGCCGTTATCGCTTGACGACATGAATGCCGCCGTTGCAGCTGAAGCGAAACGTCGTGCGCGCGGTTGATACCAACATCGTGATCCGACTCATCGTCGCTGATGACAAGCAGCAGACGAAAAAGGCGCGGGCCGTCTTCGAGGCCGGCGATGTTTTCATTTCCCTGACGGTACTGCTGGAAACTGAATGGGTACTCCGCAGCGGTTACGGCTTTGAGCGAGAACGCGTGGTTTCAGCATTGTCCGCAATGGCCGGGCTTCCGGGCGTGGCGATCGAAGATCCCGCATTACTAGCGCTTGCGCTTGAATGGATGGGCAAGGGAATGGATTTTGCTGATGCCATGCATCTCGCGAAAGCAGCTGGTTGCTATACGTTTTTGAGTTTCGATCGCAAGCTGGCCAAGATTGCAGCTGGCCTTTCAGCTGTTGCGGTCACGCAACCCTAGAAAACGAGCGGCAGAATTGGACATCGTTTATTCGCGATGCTGGTTGCTTAGGGGCGCTCCGTTGTTCGCCGCTTCGGCATGCAGCGGAGCGAAGGCTGCCCGGCCTTGGCGCCGGATGTGCTTCGGTATCTGCGATGCTACGAAGGACCACCCATTCTTCGGAGAGCCTTGATGTCCGACGCCCCTGTACCGAGCCGGCCCGCCACCGCCGCCGAGACCGATCCCGAGACGCTCGGCTGGATGAAGGGCTTTCCGCCGGCGCCGGACAATCGTGTTCAATTTCACGACGACTCGTTTCGGAATTTTCCCGAACTGCGTTGGGCCTGGAGCAATGTGCGTGCGCTGGTGCCGACCGTGAATGTGTGGCGTGGGGCCGGCGGGGCTTCGGTGCTGCCGCGGGCGGAGCGCGATATCGGCGGCTCGCAATCGATCACCATGGATGGTCGGCCGATGACGTTCGCAGAGATGTGCGCGGAGACCTACGCCGATGGCATTGCCGTCGTCCACAAGGGAAAGCTGATCCATGAGCGCTATTTCGGCGCGCTGAAGCCGCACAAGCCACATATCGGCATGTCGGTGACGAAGTCGTTCACCGGCACGCTAGCAGCCATGCTGGTCGCCGAGGGCAAGATCGATCCGCAGGCGCCGGTCTCCGACCATGTGCCCGAGCTGAAGGACTCGGCGTTTGGCGATGCCCGCGTGCACGAGGTCATGGATATGACCACGGGGCTGAAATACACCGAAGTCTACACGGACCAGAATTCCGACGTCTGGAGTCTGCGGCGCGCCAACGGCATGGCGCCGATTCCGCCGGATTATCAGGGCGCGACCGACATCTTCGCCTTGCTTTGCAGGCAAGAGAAGCAGGGCGAGCACGGCAGAGCGTTCGCCTATAAAACCGTCAACACCGACGTGCTCGCTTTCATCTGCCGCCGCGCCAGCGGCATGGCGCTGAGCGATCTGCTCGCCGAGCGCATCTGGGCGCCGATGGGCGCGGAAGAGGATGCGCATTATCACGTCGATCGCATCGGCACCGAGAGCGGCGGCGGCGGCTTGTCGACGACGCTGCGCGATCTCGCGCGGTTCGGCGAGACCATGCGCAATCACGGATACTTCAACGGACGTCAGATCGTGCCGGCGTCTGTGGCGGCGGAGATCGAGCGCGGCGCCGATCCCGCCAAGTTCAAGCCTGCGGGATATACGACGCTGCCCGGCGGCTCCTACAAGAGTCAGTGGTGGATCACTCATAATGAACACGGCGCCTATATGGCGCGCGGGGTCTACGGGCAGGGGCTTTATATCGATCCGAAGGCGGAAATGGTGATCGCGCGCTACGCGTCGCATCCAGTGGCTGGCAATGCCGCCAATGACCCGGTTACGCTGCCGGCCTATATGGCGCTGGCGAAGCAGTTGATCGCCGACGGATAGCCAGGGAACCACCGGACCTGGTTCGGGAACTTCTTGCTGCAATGCGCGTATGTTTGCTGGCCGACATTTCGGATCGGCGCCACGCGGATTATTCGTCCATGAGCATGAACGTGCGTATCGTTGGCTGGCTTCGCGGGGCATGCGTAGCACTCCTCGTAGTCGGGAGCACTGTTGCGGCAACAGGGTCTGTGTCTGCGCAGGAAGCCCGATCGACCGGTCGGTCGCTGACCGGCAATGCAGCTGTTGCAACTAACGGCGCCACGCTCATTCACGGCAATTATTGTGGTTCCGGGAATATCCCGGGTAAGCCGCCCATCGATGCTCTTGATCTCGCCTGCATGAGTCATGATGCCTGCACACCGAGCGGCGGCGTGCCGAGCTGCGAATGCAATATCCGTCTGCGCGACGAAGCCTTGGCAGTATCGCGAGATCCGCGTCAGGCGCCGGAACTCCGCAGCCTGGCATCGCTCACCGCTGCTGCCGCCTCGGTGATGATCTGCAACCCGACCATCACTGACGCGGTCGCAACGCCCCCACCGGCCCCGGCAGCATCACAGGCGGCCATACCCGCGGCTCCCATGCCGACGACACCGGTTCCACCGGCTCCGGTGCCACCCGTAGCTGCGCAACCGGTCGCGGCGCCGACGGCAGTTGCACCGACCGCGGCCGTGCCGTCAGCGGCCTTGCCGCCAGTAGCAGCTTCGCCGCCATCAGCGGCTGTGCCGGCCGCAACAGCGCCAGCCGCGGCCGTCTCGGCGTCATCCACCACTGGCGTGGCACCAGTCGGCGCGCCACTGACCATCGTTCCCTCGACTGCAGGGCCGGCCGAGCCCGAGGACGAACCCGCCGAAACGGCGCCGGTCACCACCGCGCCTGCCGTGCCGACGGATGCCTTACCCGCACCGCGGGTCCGTTCGCTCCCTTAGAGCTTTGCCCTGCGGCACGCGCCGTCTTGCGCGTAGCGAGCGCCGGGCGTTAGCCTCGCTGGTGCGAGCACTCAAATGCCGCAACCGAGCGATGGAGCGCTGAGCATGTTCGTTGACCTGCCGCAATACTGGTCGCCCCCCGAGCCGCCGGCGCCAAAGCGTGTACGACCTGATTTGACGCCAGGCCAGACAAAAGTTCTGGGCTGGATCATCGGCTTCAACGTGGCGATGCTGTTTTTGGGCCCTATCGCCGGTGCGTCGCTGTTCGAAGCTGTGGCGGCGATGCTGCGCTGACCTTCGGCCTCGATGCGCGGTCCGTTTATCGACGCGCCCATGGAGCAAGGCGACGTTACCGTCGCCTTGCTCCATGTCGAACGTTACGCCTTCACGAAAGCCAGCAGATCCGGATTGATGACATCGGCATGGGTCGTCAGCATGCCGTGGGGATAGCCGGGATAGACTTTGAGTGTGCCGTTCTTCAAAAGCTTGACCGACTTCAATGCGGAGTCGGCAATCGGAACGATCTGGTCGTCATCGCCATGCATCACCAGCGTCGGCACCGTGATCGCCTTCAGGTCTTCGGTCTGATCGGTTTCCGAGAACGCCTTGATGCCGTCGTAATGCGCCTTGGCGCTGCCCATCATGCCCTGCCGCCACCAATTCTGAATCACGCCGGGATAGGTCGTCGCGCCATCGCGGTTGAAGCCGTAGAAGGGGCCGCTGGCGACATCGAGGAAGGTCTGCGCGCGGTTGCCCGCGGTGCCGGCGCGAAAGCCATCGAATACTTCCATCGGCAAACCTTCGGGATTGCTCGCCGTCTTCAGCATCAAGGGCGGGACAGCGCTCACCAGCACCGCCTTGGCGACGCGGCCGGCGGGTTCGCCATGCTTGGCCACGTAACGCGCGGCTTCGCCGCCGCCGGTGGAGTGGCCGATATGCACTGCGCTTTTCAGATCGAGATGCTCCACGACGGCGAAAGCGTCGGCGGCGTAATGGTCCATGTCATGGCCTTCGCTCACCTGCGCCGAGCGGCCGTGGCCGCGGCGGTCATGCGCGACCACGCGGTAGCCGTGCTGCACGAAGAACAGCATCTGCACGTCCCAATCGTCCGACGACAGCGGCCAACCGTGGTGAAAGACGATCGGCTGGGCGTCCTTCGGACCCCAATCCTTGAAGAAAATTTCGACGCCGTCTTTGGTTGTCACGAAAGGCATGAACGGTCTCCGGGAGGCTGCACAAGGGTGAGATGGCGTGATAGCAGATTGCCGCACGGAAGAATATACCGGCGGCCGGGCATCATGGCGTTTGGTTGCGACAGTCCCACGACACGACGGGATGGCAGCAGGCGCCGGCCGGGGTCATAGTAACAGCCCGTGAGAGAAAGGACCGAGATGGCCAAGATACGTTGCTTCACCGAGATGGGCATGGGCGTCGACGTCCACGGCCGCGACGTCACCAAGGCAGCGAAGCGCGCCGTGTCCGATGCAATCCGTCATTCCAGCGTCGGGTTCTTCCGGATGGTCGGCAAGACGCCGCATGATATGTTCGTCGATGTCACCGTCGCCGTGCCGTATCCCGACGATGTCGATACGGACGCGGTCGCCCTGGAGCTGCCTTACGGCACGGTCACCGTGAAAGCGGTCAGCGGCGGTCTTGAAGTCCCCGCCGACAGCGGCAGCGATGCCATCATCATCGCCAACGCGGCGGTGCTGGTCAGCCTCGACGACGGCAAATGAGCAGCATGGACATCTTCGATCGCCTCAAACACGCCGCCGCCGATGACTGGTCGGCCTATGTCGATCATTCATTCGTTCGCCAACTCGGCGCTGGCACACTGCCCGAACCGGCGTTTCGAACCTATCTGGTGCAGGACTATCTGTTCCTGATCCAGTTCGCGCGTGCCTATGCGTTGGCCACTTATAAGAGCCGCTCCCTGGCCGACATGAAAGTGGCGCAGGGCGGGCTGGCGTCGATCCTCGGCGAGATGGATCTGCATGTGAAATTGTGTGGTCGCTGGGGCCTGTCGCCGGCTGATATCGAGGCCGCGCCCGAACTCCAGGCCACGGTGGCCTATACCCGCTTCGTGCTGGATTGCGGTGCCGCCGGCGATCTTCTGGATCTGCATGTGGCACTGGCGCCGTGCGTCATCGGTTACGCCGAGATCGGCCGCAGGCTGGCCGCGCAAGGCGATGACGCGCTTCGCGATCATCCGTATCGCGATTGGATCGGCGAATATGCCGGGCAGGCCTATCAGGACATCGCCATCGCTGCGCGCCGTCATCTCGATGATCTCGCCGCCCGCGCCATGACCGAGCGGCGCTTCGACGAGCTGGTGAAACTATTCGCGCAAGCCTCGAGGCTGGAAGCTGACTTCTGGCAGATGGGACTCGACGCGCGCTAATTTCGTCTGCTGGAATCAGCGCCGGCATGCGCGGGGCAGCCCTGCGTTGCTCGGCAACGACGACTATGCAAACCTTCTCGGCAATGAGATCTGGTCGATCGGTGGCGGCATCCGCGTTGCGGGTGTCGCGGACCGGCCGAGCCAGGCATTGTCAGGGAGAAATGCCATGCCGACATCGCTTCGGTCCGTCTGCGCCTGTGCGCCGCATCGTCCTTCACGCAGCTTCATCACTGGTCTCGCAGCGCTGGCATTCTCGGCCGCGTCGTCGATCGCGTTGGCGCAAGGCGCGCCGCCGCTGAAACTCGGCGCGCTGATGGACATGACCAGTGTCTATGCCGACACCAGCGGCCCGGGCAGCGAAGTGGCGGCGAAGATGGCGGTCGAGGATTTCGGCGGCGAGGTACTCGGACGCAAGATCCAGACGGTGTTCGTCGATCACCTCAACAAGCCCGATCTGGCCTCCAGCCAGGCGCGCGAGATGCTCGACAATCAGGGCGTCGAGGCGATCATCGATTTCGCGGGATCGGCGACCGGCTTGGCGATCATCGAAGTGGCGAAGGCGCGCAACAAGATCGTCATCGTCAACGGCGCGGGTTCGATGCGTTTCACCAACGAATCCTGCACGCCCTACACCGTGCACTATTCCTGGGACACGTTTGCGCAAGCCAATGTCACCGGGCTCGCCACCGTGCGCAAGGGACTGGACAGCTGGTTCTTTCTCGCTGTCGATTACGCTTTCGGTCAGGAGCTCGAACGCGACGCGGCGAATGTGGTGCAGGCCAGCGGCGGCAAGGTGCTGGGCTCGGTCAAGCACCCGCTCAATTCGTCGGACTTCTCGTCCTATCTTTTGCAGGCCCAGAGCTCGAAGGCGAAAGTGATCGGTCTCGCCAATGCCGGCAATGACGCCATCACCGCCATCAAGCAGGCCACGGAGTTCGGTCTCACCCAGGGAGGCAAGCAGCGCCTTTCGCCGCTGCTGGCTTTCATCACCGACATCGACGGCATCGGTCTCGACATCGGGCAGGGCCTACTGGTCACGGAGTCCTGGTATTGGGACCTCAACGACGAGACGCGCGCCTTCGCGAAACGCTTTCGCGAGCGCACCCAACGGGCGCCGACGTCGGTGCAGGCCAGCCTGTATTCATCGCTGACGCATTATTTGAAAGCCGTGAAAGCGGCGGGCACCACGGACTCCGCTGCCGTCATCAAGATCATGAAGGAGACGCCGATCAACGACATGTATGCGAAGGGCGGCCGCATCCGCGAAGACGGCCGCATGCTGCACGACATGTATCTGTTCGAGGTCAAGCAGCCATCCGAGAGCAAGGGGCGTTGGGACGTCTACAAGCTGCTCGACACCGTGTCCGGCGAGCAGGCGTTCCAGCCGATCGCGGCCTCGCGCTGTCCACTGCTGAAGAAGTAGGGCAGAATGGCCTTTGTCCGTCACTCGCCCGAGCGCGCTTCGCTTCGATGCAGCTTCTCGAACCGCTTGACGATCCTTTCGCGCTTCAGGCGCGACAGGCGCTGGATCCAGAAAAGACCATTGAGTTGATCGATTTCGTGCTGGTGGCAGACCGCGCGCAGGCCGTCGGACTCTTCTTCATGCGAGTTGCCATGGATATCGCGGTAGCCGATCCGCACACGCGCGTGGCGCCGGAGATCCTCGTTCACGCCCGGCATCGAGACGCTGCCTTCCAGATGCATGATCAGTTCGGGCGATGCCCAGATCACTTCGGGGTTCACATAGGTAACCGCGCCGTCACCGAGATCGAGCACGACGACGCGCAGCAAGACGCCGATATGCGGCGCGGTGATGCCGATGCCCGGCGCGGCATGCATGGTGTCGCGCAAGTCTTCGGC
>JAPLPC010000495.1 GCA_026400425.1 Hyphomicrobiales bacterium
AGCGACGTTGCCCGCAAGGTGTGGGACGAAACCAAACATCGGTCCGGCCGCGCCTATGACGCCACGGCCAGGTCGGTGAACCAGAATCCGGTCAAGGACGTGCTGCTCGCCGCCGCCGCCGGCTTCGTCATCGGTGTCTTCCTCCGGCGGATGTGAGAACAGAGCGCGGGGCGAAACCGGATACGCGGGTCAAGCCCGCGTATGGCAATGCCGTGCGGCACACAGGCCTCACTCGATCCTGATCTTCGCCGCCTTGATCACATCGGCCCACAGCGCTTTCTCGTCGCTCATGCGCTTGCGCAACTCGTCCGGCGTGGACGGCGAGGGCGTAATCAGTTGGGTGTTGAGCTTGGCGATCACCGCCGGCTCGGTCAGTGTCTTGCGGACTTCGGCGTTGATCGCAGCCACCATGTCCTTAGGCAGGCCGCCCGGGCCGACCAGCGCATTCCACGCATCCGACTGCACGTCCACGCCGCTCTCCTTCAGCGTTGGCACGTCGGGCAGGAATGGCGAGCGCTGCGCCGTGGTCACGGCCAGGATCTTCACCGCGCCCGTCGAGAGCTGCGGCGTCACGCCGATGGCGGGCAGGCAGGCCACCTGTACGTCGCTGCGCAGCAGCGCGGTGGTGGCGGCCGGCGAGGAGGGATAGGGGATGTGCACCATGCTGACGCCCGCCTTCTGCGCGATCGCCTCCATGCAAATCTGCGACAGCGTGCCGACGCCGATTGAACCGTAAGCGAGCCCCTTATTGCCGCCCTGGCTGTCCGCCTTCGCCTTGGCTAAAAGCTCTGCCACCGAATTGACGCCGAGGCTGGTGGGCACCGCGAGTGCGCTCGGCAGTTGCGTCAGCAGCGTGATCGGCGCGATGTCGGTGTCGGGATTGTAGGGCAGTTTGGCAAACAGCAGCGTGTTGATGGCCAGCGGGCCGCCCAGCGAGATGCCGATCGTGCTGCCATCCGGCGTCGATTTTGCGATCGCATCGGTGCCGATATTGCCGGAGGCGCCGGGCTTATTCTCCACCACGAAATTGGTGCCGGGGTGGCGCGCGGCGAGACTGTCGGCGAGCACGCGACCGACGATGTCCGGGCTGGCGCCAGGGCCGAACGGCACGATGATGCGGACGAACTTCGGCGGCCACACGCTTTGCGCCTGCGCGGCATCGATTGCGGCATGCGGCACCGCGACAAGCAGCAAAGCCGCGAGCGCCCAGCGGGCGTGGACGGAGGTGACGACGTTTCGCAGCATTGCGCGTTTCCCCGGAAAAGTGATACCCGAACAGCGTCCCGACGCTGTGAGCGAGCGGGACCATAATTGGAATTTCGGGGCGAGCAAGCCATCCGGCACGCAGCCGCCCTTTGCGAGGACGACGATCATGGGGCAGCTGTCATGGGCTTGAGCGTGATGATCCTGGGCCTCGTGCTGTTTCTCGGCGTCCATTTACTGACCACCCGACGCGGCCAGCGCGCCGAATTGATCGCGCGGTTCGGCGAGGGCGGTTACAAGATCGGCTATTCGCTGGTCTCGCTGATCGGCCTGGTGCTGATCGTGTGGGGCTTCGCCAACTACCGCGCCAATGGCTGGGTCGATGTCTGGTATCCGCCGGTGGCGATGAAGCACATTAGCATCGCGCTGATGCTGCCGGCAGTCATCATGGTTGCCGCGTCCTATATCCGCGGGCGCATTTTTATCACGCTGAAACATCCGATGTTGGCCGGCGTTAAGTTATGGGCGGTCGCGCATCTGCTCGCCAATGGCGATCTCGGCTCGATCATCCTGTTCGGATCGTTTCTCGCCTGGGCGGTGTTCGATCGCATCTCGCTGAAGCGCCGCACCGATAGCGGCGCGCCGCCGATCCCGGTGGGTGGTGTGGGCAATGATGCAATTGCCGTCGGCGTCGGTGTCGTCGCCTATCTCGCTTTGGGCTTCGCCTTCCACCCGGTGGTGATCGGCGTGCCCGTGTTCGGAGCTTAATCATGTCGATCCAGTCCGCCGTCAAGCGCAAGACCGCTCCCGATATCCTGGCGCGCAAGAATGCCGAGCCGATCGTGATGCTGACTTCGTACCACGCGCATACGGCCTCACTGGTCGATCGCTACTGCGACGTCATTCTGGTCGGCGATAGCCTCGGCAATGTCATGCACGGGTTCGAGACCACGGTGCCGGTGACGCTGGAGATGATGATCCTGCAGGGCCATGCCGTGATGCGCGGCTCGAAGCAATCGCTGGTCGTGGTCGATATGCCGTTCGGCTCGTATGAAGCATCGAAGGAGCAGGCGTTTCATTCGGCCGCGCGGATCATGAAGGAGACGCATTGCGGCGCCGTCAAACTCGAAGGCGGCGCGCGGATGGCGGAGACCATCGGCTTCCTCACCGAGCGCGGCATTCCCGTGATGGCGCATATCGGTCTCACCCCGCAATCGATCAACGCACTGGGCTCGTTCCGCTCGCAGGGCAAGGACGAAGCCGAAGCGCTGGCACGCGGCGAGAATGTGAGCGGTCCGATTCAGAACGATGCGATCGCGGTGGCGCAGGCCGGCGCATTCTCCGTCGTGATCGAAGCCGTGGCCGAACCTGTCGCCCGCAAAATCACCCAGACGATTGTGATCCCCACCATCGGCATCGGCGCCAGTTCGGCATGCGACGGCCAGGTGCTGGTTTTGGAAGACATGCTCGGCCTCAATGCGCGGGTGCCGAAATTCGTGAAGAAGTACGGCAATATCGGTTCCCTGATCGAGGCCGCCATCGAAGGCTACGCCACCGAAGTCCGCTCGCGCGCGTTTCCGGGGCCGGAGCACGTCTATGGCGGCAAGCCGAAGGGGTAGTTCATGCAGCCTCTGCAAGCCCGAACAATTCGCGCGCTGACGCGGGACTAAGGCGCGTTCTAAGGTGTTAATCTTGTGGGCTGCCTCGCGAAGGACCGTCACCATGAAGCTATTGAAATTGCTTGGGATCGCTGCCGTGGTGGTGATAGTGCCGCAAGCTGGCCGGAGCGAAGACGCCAGACGGCCGCAACAGCCACGTCCGCGCGTCGAGCATCCGCGCCAAGTCGTTGATCCCGCTGCGATGACGCGCGGAAACGCGGCGCTGGGCGGCAACAACGCCAACTCCGCGTTCGGCGCCAATGGCGCCGACTCCCACTTTGCGGCGCGCGCGTTTCGGGATAACACCTTGATCGCGCTGGCTTTGCCTTCTTTGCCTTGCCAACGCCATAACGCTAGGATATCGCCGCGCCATGCGCGGACGATGACCTCTGCGCCGCTCGGGGTGAGCGCGGCCGATCCGTCACAGGAATCTCTAAGTGTCTGAACTATTTAACGAAGTCGATGAGGACCTGCGTCGCGATCAGCTCCGGAGGATCTGGGAGAAGTATTCGCTCCTGATCATTCTGGTGGCGATCCTGATCGTCGGCGGCGTCGGCGGCTGGCGCGGATACGCGTATCTGGAAGCAAAAAAGGCCGCCGAAGCTGGTGCGGCCTTCGATAAGGCTGCGGAATTATCCGAGCAGAACAAGCCGGGCGAGGCCGAAGCCGCGTTCACTAAACTCGCCGCCGAAGCGCCGGCGGGCTACCGCAACCTGGCGCGTCTGCGCGCTGCCGGCGAGGCCGCCAAACGCGACCCGGCAGCGGCGGTGAAGCTGTATGATGCGGTGATCGCCGACGCCACCGTCGGCGCCCCAGAGAAGGATCTCGCGCGTGTGCGGTCTGGCGCTTTGCTGCTGGAAACAGCGGCTTACGACCAGCTTGTGGCGCGCCTGACCGCGGCGACGGAAGCCACTGGCACGTATCGTCATACAGCCCGCGAACTGCTCGCGCTGGCGGCTTGGAAGGCGGGCAATGCGGCCGAGACGCGCAAATGGGTGGACACCCTGTCCAACGACGCCGAGACGCCGGCGAGCATCCGCACGCGAGCGGAATCGCTGCAGG
>JAPLPC010000174.1 GCA_026400425.1 Hyphomicrobiales bacterium
GTGCGGCGGCAGGCTGCGCAGCCAGCTGTCGAGATAGTGATGCGCGTGATGTTTGCCCGCGATGTCGGCCGTCTCGAAATAGCGCCTGACATCATCGACGACCACATTGATGCGATCGTGGCGCGCCACGATCTGATCCAGTGCCAGCCACCACATGCGACCCAGGCCGTCGGGGACCGCACTCGGCAGGTAGACGGTGAACGGCACCTGATGGCCGGACAATAACGGCCAGGCATAGTCGATGAAATCGCGGGTGCCGCCATCGAACGTCAATGCGACGAAGCGGCGACCGGCATCCGGCGTCCGGGCGCGACGGCAGGCCTCGTCCATGGACACGATGTCATAGGGCCAGCGCTTCAGCGCGACGATCAGCCGGTGCAGAAATTGCGGCGTGATCTCCTGCGCACGCAGCGGCTGGAACGCGGCATTGCGCAACGGCCGCACGCGTTCGAATTTGAGGATGACGCCGGAGCCTCGGGACAACGGCTCGAACAGGCGCCAGAGGCCGCTGGCATAGGTCAGCTCCAGGCTCAGTGCCTTCCAGTCTGTCGCCACCGAACCGCTCCCCCCATGCGGGCATTCCGCCGCGCCATCATCCTTACCGTTTGTTGAGATTTCTTTGCAAAACTCAGCCCCAAACGAAAATTCCCGACCGGACACACCATGAGCATGGCTGCGACAATGGAACCACCAATCGCGGTCTCTCCGGGCGTGTGCCGTGTTGCGCGGGTCGACATCCTGCACGACTTTGCGAGCGCCGAGCCGATCTGGCGGCAATTCGAGACGGACGGCCATCTATCGACGCCCTATCAGCGCTTCGATTTTCTCGCCGCCTGGCAGACCCATGCCGGCCAGGCCGAAGGCGTGCAGCCCCTCATCGCCGTCGCCTATGATGCCGGGCAGCAGCCGTTGCTGTTGCTGCCGCTGGTCGTCGGTCGCGAGAACGGCCTGCGCGTCGCCGGCTTCCCGGGCGGCAAACACGTCACATTCAACATGCCGTTGTGGCGTCGCGATTTTGCCGAGACGGCCACACGCCGCGACCTCGACCCCGTGCTGAAGGCCATCGCTGGCAGTGCCGATAAGGTCGATGTCCTGGTGTTGATGCGGCAGCCGCAAAGCTGGTGCGGCATCGCCAATCCGCTGACGCAGCTGCCGCATCAACCCTCCACCAACCCGTGTCCGGTGCTGACGATGGTGCCGGGGGCTGCACCGACCGATCTGGTCTCAAATTCGATGCGCAAGCGGCTCAAGACCAAGGAGGCCAAATACAAAGGCCAGCCCGGCTACCGCTACATCCACGCCACGACGCCCGCCGAGGTGACGCGCGTGCTCGACATGTTTTTCGCGGTCAAGCCGCAGCGGANNACAGGGCCTGCCCGACGTGTTCGCCGAGCCGGGCGTCGAAGCCTTCTTGCGCGAAGCCTGCGCTGCGCCGCGCACCGGCGGCTACGCCATCGATATCCATGCGCTCGTCTGCGACGAGGAGGTGATCGCCATGTATGCCGGCGTCGCCGATGCGCATCGCTTCTCGATGATGTTCAACACCTACACGTTATCGGCCAATGCGAAATACAGCCCCGGCCTGATCCTGATGTGCAGCATCGTCGATCACTATGCCGAGCAAGGGATCACGTCGCTCGATCTCGGCGTCGGTGAAGGCGACTACAAGCGGATGTTCTGCAAGGACGACGAGGTCATCTTCGACAGCTACATCCCGCTGACGACGCGCGGGCGCGTTGGCGCGCTCGGCCTGTCATCGGTGGCGCAAGCCAAACGCATGGTCAAGCAATCGCCGGCACTACTGAACCTCGCCCAGCGACTGCGCAGCGCGTTCCAGCGCTAGCACCCTCCGCGCACGCGGCAGCGTGCGACGCCGTTGCGCGTTACGCCGCCGCCACGCGGCCATCGCCGTTCGAGGCGTCCGCGACCGACCGCAACATGCGGACATCGCTGAAACCCACAGCGCGCAGTTCATCGGCCATGCGCGCCCGCGCATCCATGGCCATGCCCGCTTCCGGCACCACGATGGCCCGGGCATCCACGGTGAGCATCCCGGCAGGCAGGTCCGCTGCGGTGCCGGCATCGAGCAGCACGTGGTCGTAGACCCGCAGCAGCGCATCCAGCGCCATCATCAGCCGCGGCGACTGCAACAGCGCGCGATCCGCCCCTGCCCGTCCGGCCATCACCAGATGCAGCGCCGACATCCGGTCCTTGGTGATCACCTGACCGAACGAGACTTCGCCCAGCATCAGTTCGGCAAGCCCCGGCGCCGCCGGATCATTCGAGACCGCCTTCAGAGTCGGCGACGCTGCCGAGAGATCGACCAGCACCACCTTGGCGTCGCGCGCCAGGATGCGCGCCAGCGTGAGTGCGGTAAGCGAGATGCCGTCGTCATGCCCGGTCCCCAGAATGGTGACCTTGCGCGCCGCAGCGCCGGTTGCGCGAATGTCGCGCGCCATCTGTTCGATTTCGGTGATGCCGGCCGTCAGTTCCGGATGCCGGTCGCTGAGCGCAGGCTGTGTCAGTTCTGGCACGGGCTGTGGCATCGGCTCCGGCACTGGTTCTTGGGCAGCTGCGATGGCGGGCGACACGACGGCGGGGGTCGGGTCCGCGGCAGCACTTGCCGCCGGCGCCATCACAGGCGGTGCCATCACATCAGGTGCCAGCGGCGCCGGCTGCAGTTCCGGCTCGATGCGGCGCGCGGTGTGCGTCACCCGCGTGGCCAAGGGCGCCGGCCCCTGCGGCGCGGTCATGCGCAGCAATTCGCCGGTGACGATGCTGCCGGCGGTTAGGATCAGCGTCGCCAGCGTCGAGATCAGAACGACCGGCAGCTTCTTCGGATAGGCCGGGGTATTCGAGACGAAGGCGCGCGAGATGATGCGCCCGTCGGTCGGCGCGCCATCGATGTTCTCACGGGTGGTCGCCTCGCGATATTTGGCCAGATAGGATTCGAGCACATCGCGCTGCGCCTTGGCTTCGCGTTCGAGCGCGCGCAATTGCACGTCCTGACCGTTGTTCGACGACGCCTGCTTCTTCATCTGCTCGAGGCTGTTGGTGAGACCATCGACCCGGCCGGCAGCGACGCGGGCATCGTTCTCGAACGAGCGCGACAGTTTGGCCGCCTCATCGCGCAACTGCTTGTCGAGATCGCCGAGCTGCGCCCGCAACTCCTTGATGCGCGGATGACCGTCCAGCAGCGTCGAGGACTGTTCGGCCAGCTGCGCCCGCAGCGTGACGCGCTGTTCGGACAGCCGGCGGATCAGATCGGAATTCAGCACTTCGGAGAATTCGATCGGCTTGCCGCTCTGAAGCATCTCCTTGATGAGGCGCGACTTGGACTCGGCGTCCGACCGCAGCGCGCGGGCATTGTTGAGCTGGCTGTTGATCTCGCCGAGCTGCTGGTTCGACAGCGACGTGTTGTTGGTGCCGATGAACAGGCTCGATTTCGAGCGGAAATCTTCGGCACGCGATTCCGCATCATTGACCTTCTTGCGC
>JAPLPC010000296.1 GCA_026400425.1 Hyphomicrobiales bacterium
GCGCTGATTGTAGCGGTCGAGCACGGTCTTGGAGCGCCAGAACTCGAATGACGAACCGTGCTGACGCTGCAACGCGACGCGGACGTTCTCCAGCGCGGTCAGATGCGGAAACACCGCCGAGATCTGAAACGAGCGCACCAGGCCGAGGCGCGCGACATCTGCCGGTGCCATCGCGCTGATGTCTTTGCCCTTGTAGAGAATCTGTCCCTCGGAGGGCTGCAGAAACTTGGTGAGCAGATTGAAGCACGTGGTTTTGCCGGCACCGTTCGGGCCGATCAGAGCGTGGATGGTACCCTTGCGGACCCGGAGATTGACGTCGCGAACGGCGTAGAATCCCGCAAATTGTTTGGTCAGCCCATGGGTTTCGAGAATGAACTCATCGGTCAAGCAAATTTCCCCCAACCGACCTTCGCCGCAATATCATGCGGTCGGCCGATTTTTTGCATACGTCGTGAACGATACGAAACCGGATCGCCCCGGCCGGCTTTCATGTCGCGGCACGGACTATGCCGTCAAGCAATCAATTAACGCAAGTGCAGTACCGGCGTTTTGCCGGGACGCCCTGTCGCACCAACTTCGCCATTAGTCGTAGGGCGTTGCGCTCTGCACGCGCTGCACAAAAAGGATGCGACGCCCACTGCAGAATTGCTTCGCAACGCAAGCGACAACGCCTGCGGTAGAACATCTGCAATCGCTTCTTGATTGTATGAGCAGCCACACTCGCCCATTCATGGTTTATTTGCCCGGCCAGGCTATGATCGCGCCAGGGAGTGATCCGCAATGATGGCCGTGGATTTTGCAAGCTCGGACGCATCCGTCGTCAAGTCGATCCGGCAACGGGATCTCTTGAACTGCTGGTTGCGGCTCTACGCCCCGGCGCAGACGCTGCCGCGGATGGACGCCTATCGACCCGAACGACTCGATGACGAGCGTGCCGATCTCGTCAACTACATCGTCGATCACACCTATGCGCCGCAGCGCCTCATCATCGACAGCAACGGCACGCGCATGGCGAGCGCGTATGGCTCCACCGGCAAGGGCCGTTATCTCGACGACTATCTCGGACCGATTCTCGGCCCCGTAGTGCTGCCGGCCTATCACAACTGCATCGCGCGACGGTTGCCGACTTACACGATCTCGAAGATCGACGACGTCCACGGCCACATCGTTGCCTATGAGCGCCCGTCACGCATATCATCGCATCGTTGAAGACGATCAGCGACGACGGTGGCTTCGAGATCCGCCATTTAATGCGCGGCCATCACAGCATGCCAATGCCCGAACTCAGCGTGGTGATCGACCGCAATCTGGTTCATCGGATGCCGGGCCACGCGCTGGCGGACGATCTCATCGAGCTCGATTGACGTCAGGCGAATTGCTGGGCGTAGATCTCGGGCTTGAAGCCGACGGTGATGGTGCCGTCGAGGTCCAACACCGGCCGCTTGATCATCGATGGCTGTTCGAGCATCAGTGCGATCGCCCTGGTTTCGGTGATCCCCTGCTTCGCCGCATCGTCAAGCTTGCGAAACGTGGTGCCGGCGCGGTTGAGCAGCGTCTCCCAGCCGACGGCCTTGGACCAGCGCAGCAGATGCGCCTTGTCGATCCCGGAAGCCTTGTAGTCATGGAAAGTGTAAGCGACGCCGTGGCCGTCGAGCCAGTTGCGCGCCTTTTTCATCGTGTCGCAGTTCTTGATGCCGTAGAGGGTGATCGCCATGAGATGTCCGCCGCCTGATCGCTTGCGATCTGACTAACAGATGGCGCGCGCTTGACAATGGTTGGCGCTGGGGTGCGCGACGGGTTACTCTGATACGTTCGGCACCCGGAGGTTGGCACGCGGAGGCTGCGCGGCTACACCGATGACACCAACGCGACCGTCGCGATGCCGACCGCGAAGGCTGACATCCGCTGACCGCAGGCCTTGCTGGGCGCGCTTCACCGAATCAGATCAAGCTGCGGCCAACAAGGTGCGGATGCTGTCATGGAATTCACGGCCCTCTTTCTTGCCATCACCGTGACCATGCTGGTCGCGTGGCGCGGTCCGCTTCCGCTGGCGCTGTCGCTGTTTGCTCTGGTGCTGATCGCCTGCGTGGCGACCTTCGTGCACCACACCACCGACGCGCTGACACTGTCGTTCTGAGGCCTTCATGACATCAGATCGTGCCATCGCCCTGAACGTGCTCGCCCTCTACGCCCTTGCCGGCGTGCTCGCGGCCGCCTTTGGGCTGCAGTTCATCTTAGGTGAACTGCCCTGCCCGCTATGTCTGTTGCAGCGAATCATGTTCGCCCTGCTCGCCATCGGCCCGATCCTCAATATCCGCTATGGGCCG
>JAPLPC010000361.1 GCA_026400425.1 Hyphomicrobiales bacterium
GAGGCTCCTTAAGGTATCGACCCGATGCGCGCACCTGCCTGGCTGATTGCCCGCCCGGTCGCGCATCGCGGCCTGCACGACCGCGCCCGCGGCATCATCGAAAACATGCCCGGCGCCATGCATGCGGCCATCGCTGGGAATTTCTCCATCGAGGTGGATGTCCAGCTCACCGCCGATGGTGAGGCGATGGTCCATCACGATGACGCCCTCGGACGTCTCACCGAAGGCGCCGGGCCCTTGCTCGCCAAGACCGCTGCCGAACTCAAAGCCGTCGCTTTCAAGGACACACCGGAACGGATGCTGTCGCTGGGCGATCTGCTGGCGCTGATCGACGGACGCGTGGGGCTCGTCATCGAGATCAAAAGTCACTTCGACGGCGACCGCCAACTGGTTCGCCGGACAGCCGAATTGCTGAAAGCCTATCGCGGCCCGGTGGCTTGGATGTCGTTCGATCCCGATCAGGTTCAAGCGATGCGCGAGATCGCGCCCGAGATCACCCGCGGCATCACCGCCCAGCGCAGCTATGACGAGGGCGAGTGGCTGACGCTGACCCAATCCCAGCGTGACGGCATGCTGCATCTCCGTCACGCCTTCCGCACCCGGCCGCATTTCGTGTCTTACTGGGTCCGCCAATTGCCTGCCCCGGCGCCGTGGATCGCCCGCAATCTGTTCGGCTGTGCCCTGCTGACATGGACGGTGCGGACGCCGGAGCAACGCGCGGTGTCTGAACGCTATGCCGACCAGATGACGTTTGAAGGGTTTCTGCCGTAACAGGCACGCGCCAGGCACGCCGCGGGATGCAAGCCCCTTGAAGTGCGACACGAAGTGCCCAATTGATTTGTGAGGTCGCCGCGCTGATCGCACATGACCGGTTCAAGTGATTGATGACGTCATCGGATATTGCGCTCGAAGCAGTCGGATCGATCAGCCAGGTGCCGCAAGCAGATTGGGACGCCTGCGCGACCGGACGCGCGATTGCCGGACAGACGCTCGCCGGAGATCTGGCGGGGCTGGATACGCTCTCAAGCGCCGACAACTCAACTTCAACGAAGCCATATAACCCTTTCGTTTCGCACGCTTTTCTCAGCGCTATTGAGAATTCGAATTCGGCCTGTGCGCGCACCGGCTGGGGGCCGCGTCATCTACTCGTCAAGCAGGACGGCGTGATCGCCGGCATCGTGCCGTGCTATCTGAAGTCCCATTCCCAAGGCGAGTATGTGTTCGACCGCGGCTGGGCCGATGCGTATGAGCGGGCCGGTGGCGAGTATTATCCGAAGCTGCAGGCCTCGGTTCCATTCACCCCGGCGACTGGCCCCCGCCTCCTGATCCGTGACGGCGTCGATGTCGCCCGCGTCAGCGACGCATTGGCCGGCGGGCTGGTCGGTCTCTGCGAGGCGACGCAAGCCTCATCGGTGCATGTCACTTTCGCCCGCGAGGACGAATGGACGTTTCTCGCCGAGCGCGGCTTTCTGCAGCGCACCGACCAGCAGTTTCATTTCCACAATCCCGGCTATGCGACGTTCGACGATTTTCTCGCGACGCTGAATTCGCGCCACCGAAAGGCGATCAAGCGCGAGCGGCGCGATGCCCTGGCTGCCGGCGTCACCATTGAGGCGCTGTCGGGCCGCGACATCACCGAGGAAGCCTGGGATGCCTTCTTCACCTTCTACATGGAGACGGGCTCACGCAAATGGGGCCGCCCTTACCTGACCCGTGAATTCTACACGCTGATCGGCGAAACCATGGCCAACGACGTGGCGCTGATCATGGCCCGGCGCAACGGCAAATTCATCGCCGGCGCCATCAATTTCATCGGCTCCGACACGCTGTTCGGCCGTCACTGGGGCGCTATCGAACACCACCCGTTCCTGCATTTTGAGGTCTGCTATTATCAGGCCATCGATTTTGCGATCCACCGCAAGCTCAAGACCGTCGAAGCCGGCGCCCAGGGCGAGCACAAGATCGCCCGCGGCTATCTCCCGCAGACCACCTATTCCGCGCATTACATCGCCGATCGCGGATTTCGGGCGGCGGTCGCGGATTATCTTAAGCGCGAGCGCGGCTACGTCGCCGAGGCCGGGCGCGAATTGGCCGAACTCGGTCCGTTCCGCAAGGGCGACCCGCAACTCTGATCGCAACTTGACCCGAACGCGCCCGGCGGCGACATTCGCCGCGAAATCGGGAGGATTCCATGGTCGCGTATGACAACAACAACATCTTCGCCAAAATCCTGCGCGGCGAACTGCCTTGCATGAAGGTCTATGAGAACGACCACGTTCTCGCCTTCCTCGACATCATGCCGCGCTCACCCGGCCATACGCTGGTGATCCCGAAGGCTGCTGCGCGCAACATCTTCGACATCCTGCCGGCGGATTACGCCCATGTGATCCGCGCCGCGCACAAGCTCGCGGCGGCGACCCGGAATGCATTCAACGCTGACGACATGACCGTCGCGCAATATTCCGAAGCGGCCGGCGGCCAGGTGGTGTTTCACCTGCACATGCATGTGATGCCGCGCTTTGAAGGCACCGCCCTGCTGCCGGCCGCGAGCGTCAAGGAAGATCCGAAGGTGCTGGAAGCCAATGCGGCGAAGGTGATCGCGGCACTGAAAGCGCTGGGGTGAAAGTGAATCCGCCCTCACTAACTCCGACCTCATGGTGAGGAGGCGCGTAGCGCCGTCCCGACCATGAAAGACAGCGCTCGATCGCATCCTTCGAGACGCCGCTAAGCGGCGTCTCAGGATGAGGGCGGAGTGCGTAAGGCCAGCCTACTCCGTCTGGAAATCGCCCGGCTGCGGCGGCGCCAGGGGCGTGAATTCGCAGCGGTCGGGCTTGATGTCGAGCAGCGGCGTCTCGTCGAGACAATCCAGCCCGCGCACCAGCACGGTCGCTCCCTCGACTCCCACCAACGTCACCAGCGATGTGCCTATCGGATTCGGCCGCACCGGCGTGCGCAGCGAGAAGATGCCACGCGCGCTGCCGTCATTCTTCGGGCTCTGCAGCACCAGATCGCGCCGCGACAGATGCAGCCAGTAGAGCACTTCGAGCGTCTTGTAGAGGGTGAGATCCTTCAGCCCGGCCACCCATGGCTCGAACACTTCGAGCCGGCACACCGGCCCATCACGCCGGCCCTGCCGCGGCGTGTCCAGCCGCGACGTCCACGGCGTGCGGATGCGCCCGATATAGACCAGGCCCGCATGGTTCGGTTTTGGTGCATCGACGACGAGTTCGCCGGCGCGGATTTCACGTTCACGAACCATCGGCAATCCTCGGATCAGTCCAGCGAGATATTCATCGCCTTGATGACTTTCGACCACCGCGCGCGGTCTTCGTCCACGAATTGATCGATCTCGGCGACGGTCTTCGGCTTCAGCACCGGGAATCCGATCTTTTCCAGCGATGCGCGGAAAGCCGGATCGCCCAACGCCTTGTCCATGCTGGCCATGACCTTGGTCACGACCTCGGCGGGCAGCTTCGACGATCCGGCCAGACCGAACCAGACACCGACCTGATAATCGGGATAGCCGCTCTCGATCACCGTCGGCACATCCGGTAGATCGGGGCTGCGCTGTTTCGACGACACGCCGAGCGGACGCAACAGCCCGCCCTTCACCGGCGGCAGCGCCGTCGACAGCGTGTCGAACATCACCTGGATATTGCCGGACAAAAGATCGGTCAGCGCCGGCCCTGCGCCCTTATAAGGCACGTGGGTCATCTCGACGCCGGCGATCTGCTTGAACATCTCGCCCGCCAGATGAATCGTGCCGCCCGTCCCCGCCGAACCGAAATTCAGCTTGCCCGGATTGGCCTTCGCATAGGCGACAAATTCCTGCACCGTCTTCGTCGGCACCGATGGATGGACTTCCATCACCACAGGCAGAACGGTGACCACCGTCAGCATGCGCAGATCCTTCTGCGGATCGTAAGGCAGCTTTTTGTAGAGCAGCGGATTGAGCACCATGATCGACGCCGCCGTCACGAACAGCGTGTAGCCATCGGGCTCGGCACGCGACACCATTTCGGCGGCGATGGCGCCCTGCGCACCCGCCTTGTTCTCGACCACCGTGGTCTGCTTCAGGTCGCGGCCGAGATAGTCGGCGACCAGGCGCGCCAGCACGTCGGTTGGCCCGCCCGCTGCATAGGGCACGACAAGCTTGATCGCACGCGTCGGATATTCCGCGGCATGGGCGCGTGGAGCCGTGATGGATGTTGCTGCGATGACGAGCGTGGACAGCAGTGCCGAGCTGAGGCGCGATCTCATGGTTTCTCCCGAGGCATTTTAAGCCATTGTTATTTGCTTTGGCAGAGACACTATCGCGTTTGGTTGGTCGTACAAGAGCGGGAATGTCGGAGCGCGTCAGCCCATCCAGTACTTGCCGCCCACCATCATCAACTCGCCGCACGCCACGCCGGCAAAGATGGACCGCTTGAATCCAAGAAACACCAGCACCCCGAACAGCACCGAGCCATAGCGTAACGGCGACGGCACCGTGGCCAGCGCGCCGGGCGGATGGACGAGAATCTGCGCGATTACGCCGGCCAGGATCGCGGTGGCCACTGCCCTCACCCAGACCAGGATGTCAGCCTCTTCGTCGATGCCGCCACCGAGCCACAGGCCGAGCATGCGCCAGACTTCGTTGGGTAGGAAGCCCGCGAGCACGAGGATGATCAGCGCGTGCCAGTCGCCGATGAAAGCTTGCAGGTCGCTCACCGCCGCCTCCAGCGATGCACGCCGTAGGCAATGGTGCCGGCGGAGATGCCGGAGATCAGGATATCCACGCCGGTATCGAACCACGACACGACAGGAAACAGAGCGAGGCCCAGCACAAGGGCAACGACGTCGGCGGGTTGCTTGCAGTTGCGTGCGGTGGACAGCAGGAACGCCAGCGGCGTCAGCAACAGGATCGCGGCACCGAACAGCGGCGGCAGATTGGCGGCGAGATGATAGCCGATCCATGTGGCGGTTAGGCAGATGACGACGAGTCCGGTGCCGAGCCCATTGACGAACACGATGCGTCGGTCGCGCGGCACCATCGGCAGCAGACAAAAGCACTCGACCCACAGCGTCACGGCAATGAAGTGCGACGGCAGGATCAGCTGTCGTTTCCTCGTCTCCGGCGTACGCAGCATCGGCAGCACGGAGACCACCATGGGAAACAGGCGGATGCCGCTGACGCCGACCGCCAGCGCCGCCTGGATCACCGTGGCGCCGGATCCGAGCGCCGCCAGCAGAATGATCTGCGCGGGACCGGCCCAGATCAGCGCCGTGCTCAGCAACGCCCAGAACAGGCTGAAATGGGTGTCATGCGCCAGCGCACCGATGCCGACATAGGTCGCGAACAGCACCGCGGTGAGAATGGTGGTGGTTACCGATCGCATTCCATAGAGAAACGCCGAAGCAGTGCCCTGCCATCGCGGTGAGTCCAGTGCCGGCAGCGCCACAACGATCCATTTCCGTGCGATTGATCCCCGCTCATTGGCTATCGGATATCGACCGGGTCAAGTGCAGGCGCTGCATGGCCGCCACTCAGGTGCCGCGGTTACGAAGCACCATGCAGGCTTGTCCAGCTTTGTGGATCTGGTTGCACAGCGCATTCGCCTCCTCGCGCGTGTCGGCGCCGATACGCACCTGATAGAATGGCCGGGTGCCGCGGCTGCGAAAGATCGAGCGCACGATATTCGGATCGTGATCGCCCACCACCGAGCGCAGCCGCGTCATCGCGCGCGCATACTGCCTCACAGCCGCGGTTGAACCCGGCGACGAGCTGCACGCCCCACGGCCTGGCCTCGCCGAGCTTCACGCGCGCCTCGAGCTGCGCCACGAACGGGTTCGGCGCGCGCTGCAGCAACGCCATCAACTCACGACAGCTCGACGTCGGCGGACGCCGCGGCACCTTGCCGTTGCGACCGACGGCCTGCCAGTCCTCGACCGTCGCGCCGGTAATGGCCGAGACGTAATTCCGCGTCTCACCGGGCATGTAGCCGCTGCCGTCGAGCCATTCCTGGACCCGGCGTGGACCGGCATTGTAGGCGGCGGCAGCAAGCCCGAGATTGCCGAACTGGTCGCGTAATTCGCGCAGGAATTCCGCCGATTTGGGCAGCGCCTGCACCGGATCGAACGGATCGAGCAGCCGCCGTTCGGCAGCGGTGCCCGGCATGAATTGCGCGATGCCTTGCGCCCGTGCGCCGCTGCGCGTTACCGGGCCCACCGCTCCCGGCTGGAAGCGACTTTCCTGCCAGATCACGCGCGCGAAGAACTCCAGCGGCAGATCGTTGGCACGCGCCGCGGATTCGATCATCAGGCACATGCCTTCGCGGGCGCTGGAGTCCTTCGCGAGATCAGAAGCTGCAGAAGGGATCGGCAACATGCGGTCGGCACCTGGCTTGGCCAATTCGCTGATCGGCAACTGGTCGGCGCGGGCTGCACCTGCCAGCACCATCGCGATCGCCATCGTCGCGCCTCTGATCCACCACGTCATGCCAGGCCCTGCGCGAGTTCCGCGCCTTGAACAGTGATTTGCAACGGGCTAGCTATGAGACAAATACGGCGGATGCGGGAGCGAAATATCATGATCGATAGTGCAAACGGGATTCCGGCAAACGAGACCCCGGACCGTGCCGCGCAGGACGATGTGCCGATCCAGTATATGGCGCGCACCCGCGCGTATTACCGCGCCCTCGGTTACGACGCTCCGTATCGCTGGGCGCACTATGTCGAAGCACCGTTCCAGCCTTTGAAGAAACCGCTGGCGCAGGCGCGCGTGGCCATCATCACCACGGCTGCGCCTTACGATCCATCGAAAGGCGATCAAGGCCCGGGCGCTCTCTACAATGGCGGCGCCAAATTCTACCAGGTCTATGATGGCGACACGACGCAAACGCATGACTTGCGCATTTCCCATATCGCCTATGACCGCCTGCATACCCGCGCCGACGACAGCGGCAGCTGGTTTCCGCTCGCCGCATTGACGCAGGCGGCGGCGCAAGGTCGGATCGGCGAGGTCGCGCCACGCTTCTTCGGCGCCCCCACCAATCGCAGCCATCGCGTCACCGTCGAGACCGACGCACCGGAAATCCTCGCCCGCGCGCAGGCTGACGGCGTCGATGCCGCCGTGCTGGTGCCGAACTGCCCGGTCTGCCACCAGACCGTCGGCATCGTCGCGCGACATTTGGAAGCCAACGGCATTCCCACCGTCGTCATGGGCTGCGCCAAGGATATCGTCGAACATGTCAGCGTGCCCCGCTTCCTGTTCAGCGATTTTCCGCTCGGCAATTCGGCCGGCAAACCGCACGACAAAGCATCGCAGGCGCAGACCCTCGAACTTGCGCTGCGGCTGCTAGAGTCCGCCGCCGGCCCGCAGACCACCATGCAGTCACCGCTGCGCTGGGCGAGCGATCCCGCATGGAAGAACGACTATAACAATGTCGCTTTGCTGAGCGCCGATGAGCTGGCCCGACGCCGCGCGGAATTCGACAAGCAAAAGGACCTTGCGCGCGGGGTGCGGGAGACCGCGGCCTGAATGAGGCCGCTTTTCGGCGCCGCGTCTTAAACTTGATTTACGTTAACGTCGCGCTGCGGTACCGAGAGCCTTCCCCGCCCGACGGAACCGCGTACAGTCCGCCCGAGACAAACGGGGATTTCAGGGCATGGACGACCGTCGCAACCAACCGCGCGACACGAAGATCTTGGGCGCCGTGGCGTCGGGGGATCGGAAGTCGCTCGCCGACGCGCGCGCGAGACGGACCGTCGCGGCCGACATCATGTGGTCGCGCGGCAATGTCGTTGGCATTGCGTTCGGCCATGCGCGGGACGATCAGGCACCTGCGTCGGATCTCGATGAACGCGTCCGCAAGAGCGAAGCGAAAAAGCGCGAATTGCAGATCGAGATTCAACGGCTGCTTGGGAAGTAATCGCGCGGAGCCACCAGCCGTCATTGCGAGCGTAGCGAAGCAATCCAGGCGGCACATAAACAAGGAGTGGATTGCTTCGTCGCTCTGCTCCTCGCAATGACCATAAACAAAAAGGCCGGTGATCACTCACCGGCCTTTTGCATTTCACTCGTGCGAAGACGTTACGCCTTCACCAGTCCCCTCGAAGAGCCCGAGCCCTTGCCGGGCTTCGGCTTCTTCGCGGCGCCGCGCTTGGCGGGGAGATTTTCCGGCTTCGGCGTCACCGGACCATCGACGAATTCGAAGCCTATGCTTTCCTGCTCGACACCGAGCACTTCCTCGGCCTTCTGCAGCACCACGCGGACATGGCCGCCATTCTTGAGTTCGCCGAACAGCAATTCTTCGGCAAGCGGCTTTTTGATGTGCTCCTGGATCACACGACCCATCGGGCGCGCGCCCATCTGCTCGTCATAGCCGTGCTGGATCAGCCAGGCCTTGGCGGGCTCGGACAGTTCGATGGTGACGTCACGATCTGCCAGCTGGGCTTCGAGCTGCAGCACGAACTTCTCCACCACCATGCCGATGACGTCGGCGTTGAGATGACCGAACGACACGATGGCATCGAGACGGTTGCGGAATTCCGGCGCGAACTGCCGGTTGATCGCCTCGTGATCGTCGCCTTCCCGCTTGCTGCGGGTGAAGCCGAACGCAGCACGCGCCATGTCGGCAGCGCCGGCATTGGTGGTCATGATCAGGATGACGTTGCGGAACGAGACCTGCTTGCCGTTGTGATCGGTGAGCCGGCCGTGATCCATCACCTGCAGCAGCACGTTATAAAGATCCGGATGCGCCTTCTCGATCTCGTCGAGCAACACCACGCAATGCGGATGCTGATCGACGCCGTCGGTGAGCAAGCCGCCTTGATCGAAACCGACATAGCCGGGAGGCGCGCCGATCAGACGCGACACCGTGTGGCGCTCCATATACTCGGACATGTCGAAACGCAGCAGCTCGACGCCCAGCGATGCTGCTAGTTGCTTCGCCACTTCGGTCTTGCCGACGCCGGTTGGGCCCGAGAACAGGTAGCTGCCGATCGGCTTCTCCGGTTCGCGCAAACCGGCACGCGCCAGCTTGATCGAGGCCGACAACGCTTCGATTGCCTTGTCCTGCCCGAACACGACGCGCTTCAAGGTGGATTCGAGATGCCGCAGCGTCTCCGCATCGTCCTTTGACACGCTCTTCGGCGGGATCCGCGCCATCGTCGCGATGGTGGTTTCAATCTCCTTGATGCCGATGGTCTTCTTGCGCTTGCTCTCGGTCACCAGCATCTGCGCCGCGCCGGATTCGTCGATCACGTCGATCGCCTTGTCCGGCAGCTTGCGGTCGTGGATGTAGCGCGACGACAGCTGCACCGCGGCCTCGATGGCCTCGTTGGTGTATTTCAGCTTGTGATAATCTTCGAAATACGGCTTCAGGCCCTTCAGGATCAGGATCGCGTCATCGACCGTCGGCTCGTTGACGTCGATCTTCTGGAACCGACGCACCAGAGCGCGGTCCTTCTCAAAGTGCTGGCGATATTCCTTGTAGGTGGTCGAGCCCATGCAGCGGATGCCGCCCGAAGCCAGCGCCGGCTTGAGCAGGTTCGAAGCATCCATCGCGCCGCCCGAGGTTGCGCCGGCGCCGATCACCGTATGGATTTCGTCGATGAACAGGATCGCGTTCGGATGCGCTTCGAGTTCCTTGAGCACCTGCTTGAGGCGCTCCTCGAAATCACCGCGGTAACGCGTGCCGGCCAGCAGCGTGCCCATGTCCAGCGAGAACACGGTGGCGGCCGCCAGCACCTCCGGCACATCGCTGTCGACGATACGCTTGGCCAGGCCTTCGGCGATCGCCGTCTTGCCGACGCCGGCTTCGCCGACGAACAGCGGATTGTTCTTCTGCCGACGGCACAACACCTGAATGGCGCGGTTGATTTCGGACGTGCGTCCGATTACCGGATCGATCTTGCCGTCGCGCGCTTTCTTGTTGAGGTTGACGCAGTAAGTCTCAAGCGCCTCGCCCTTCTTCTTGGACTCTTCGCCGCCCTTGGCCTCGGTCTCTTCGTCGACGCCGCGCACCGGCCGCGCTTCGGACACGCCCGGCCGCTTGGCAATGCCCTGGCTGATATAATTCACCGCGTCGTAGCGCGTCATGTCCTGCTCCTGCAGGAAATACGCAGCATGGCTCTCGCGCTCGGCAAAGATCGCGATCAGCACATTGGCGCCGGTGACTTCCTCGCGCCCAGACGATTGCACGTGAATCACCGCGCGCTGGATCACGCGCTGGAAACCGGCAGTCGGCTTGGCGTCGTCGCTGCCATCCGTCACCAGGTTTTCGAATTCGGTTTCGAGATAGTTGACCAGACTGCCGCGCAGCTTGTCGAGGTCGACGCTGCAGGCCCGCATCACCGCCGCAGCGTCCGAGTCATCCACCAGCGACAGCAGCAGGTGCTCCAGCGTCGCATATTGGTGGTGGCGCTCGTTCGCGATCGAGAGCGCCCGGTGCAGCGATTGTTCTAGGCTTTGAGAAAAAGTTGGCATTCCGCGTCCTCTTTGGCCCCCACCATCATGGCCATCGTTGCCCTCGCAGGCAACAAGAACCTTTCCGCATATAGTGCGGAACGTTGGCAGCGAAAGGCCGGTTCCGGTGCTTGTGGTCGGACCCCGTCATGGTGAGCGTTGCGTGCCCTGCCCGACGCCCCCTGTGAGGGATACGAAACGTCGCTGTTGGCGCAGATTCTGCCAAGCAAAAGGGCGATCCACGTCGTGTGTCATAAGGCTGCGCGGCGTTATTTCTTTTCCATCACGCATTGCAGGGGATGCTGATGCTTGCGCGCGAAATCCATCACCTGCGTCACTTTGGTTTCCGCGATCTCGTAGGTGAATACGCCGCATTCGCCGATGCCGTGATGGTGAACATGCAGCATGATCTGCGTCGCGGCTTCCAGATCCTTCTGAAAGAATCGCTCCAGCACATGAACGACGAATTCCATCGGCGTGTAATCATCGTTGAGGATCAGCACGCGGTACAGGCTCGGCCGCTTGGTCTTCGGCTTGGTCTTGGTAATAACCGAGGTATTCGGCCCCCCCGGAGAACCGGATTGGTTGTCGTCCTCTGCCATCGCTCGGAGAGGAGCCCGGAGCGGACGCTCATTGGACGGCCGCGCCCGGTCGGGCAGGCGGGCATCGTTGTCGGGTTCAGATGTCGAAACTGTATGCACCATGGCGTTCGTATAAGATTCCCCAACGGGCCTTGGCCAGCCCTGCGCGGGCGGCGTCCCCCGGTATTGCTGGCCGCCCTCTCGTGACACCAAACAGCCACATTGCCGCCGCGTCAAACCGGCCGAAAGGCGCCTCAGCGAGTACCTTGCACCGAAGCAACGTCGGCACCGCACAGCATCGGCTCCGCAGTAGCGACGGCGCCAAGCGGTGTTGCCAATATGGGTCCCTCCGGGGTCCCTCGCAAGCGCCCCCGCCCCGCGCGGGGCCGCCCCGCCATCACCGGTTCAGAATGGCAAAAATTAACGAAGTCTGCATCATTGACGATGATACCGAACGGCACCGCCTTCGGCTACCGATGTGGAGCCTTTTACTGATTTTCTGCGCACACTTTTACCAGCCGTTTATCCGCCTACCGCGAGATGCCGCGCAGTAAATCATTCTGGCGGTCATCATGTTCATCCGATCGAGTTCAGATCAGGTTCGGCACACGGCGCGGCGCTTCAGCCGCGACGAGCGCGGCAACATCGCCATGATCTTCGCCGTGGCGCTGGTGCCGCTCCTCGGGTTCGTTGGCGCCGCCGTCGATTATTCTCGTGCCAATGCGGCGCGCTCCTCGATGCAGGTCGCGCTGGATTCAGCGGCGTTGATGGTGTCCAAGGATCTCGGCGCGGATCCGACGTTATCGACCGCAGCGATCTCGGCCAAGGCCGTCAGTTATTTCAACGCCCTTTATACCAATAGCGCATCGAGTCCGATCACTGTCTCCGCAAGCTATACAACCAACACCAGGAACGGTTCGACAGTCACTTTGACCGGCTCCGGCACCGTCACGACTGATTTCATGAAAATGGTCGGCTTCCCGCGCATGACCATCAACGGCGCCACGACCACGACATGGGGTTCCACACGCATGCGTGTCGCTATGGCGCTCGACGTCACGGGCTCGATGGGCATGGGCACCGGTAAGCTGGAGGCGATGCAGAAAGCCGCCAAGGATCTGATCGACACACTCAGCAAGAATTCGCGTATGACCGAGGATATTTATATCTCGATCATTCCCTTCGCGCAGATGGTAAATGTCGGATCCAGCAACAAAAATGCGAATTGGTTGAAGTGGGACACGTATGGGAGCTGCAACAATTGGTGGGGCGGTCCGTACGAGACGCAAGTTCGTTGTAACAACGCCGGCTGGAGCTGGAGCTCTCAAAATAAAAACAGCTGGAACGGCTGCGTGACAGACCGAGACCAGCCGTATGATACGACCAACGACCTTCCCACATCCGATGCAACGCGCTACCCGGCCTTCCAATACAACGCATGCCCAGCGTCAATCCTTGGCATGACCAGCGCCTATAGCAGCAGCAATATTCAAACTCTCAAGGACAAGATCGACGACCTGTCTGCGAACGGAGGAACGAACCAGTCGATCGGTATGGCATGGGCCTGGCGTACACTCCAGATCGGTACCGATCCGTTCCCTGCGCCGCCTAAGGATTCAAACTATAGATATACTGATGCGATCATCCTGCTTTCGGACGGCGACAACACGAAGAACCGATGGGACGGCGACGGTCAGCACAGTTCGCCTGAAGTCGATGCGCGACAAAAGCTGCTTTGCGACAACATCAAAGCCGAGCAAGTAGATGGCAAACGAAAGACCATGATCTATACGATCCAGGTCAACACCGATGGCGGACCGGATTTCGCCGTTCTCAAATATTGCGCTGACAGCGGCAATTTTTTTGCTACTACGACTGCCGCAGGCATTGCTACAGCCTTTGCAGCGATTGGCAACTCGCTGAACGCGTTACGCGTGTCTCGCTAAAAAAGTTTAGTTCTACAATAGAAACGCCCGGCCATTTCTCTGGCCGAGCGTTCTCTATGCGATGATCCCTGTCCTCAGGTCGCCGAGGTCATCTTCGACATCAGGCCTTCGAACGGCTTGCAGGCCTGCTTGGCGAGATCGGCATAGAGGCCGCCGATCTTCTGGCCTTCGGCCATGAAATTCTCATAGGCCATTTTGGCGTAGTCGCCCTGGATCTCGATGGCCTTTTCCATCGACTTGACGGTCGCCAGTTCGCTCACCATGGCGTTGCCGTCTTCCATCGACTTCTTGGCATAATCGCTGACGGCAGTTGCAATAGCCTGGGCATTGCCACCCATCTCGGCTGCCGATGCGACGGCGCTGTCAAAATGCGCCTGGCTAAAAATTTGCAAATCGTCGATCTTGATCATCTGAAATCGGTCTGCCGCATCTATCCCGCAATGCACAATTCGGTCAAGAAATGCGTGCATTGCACAATCTGCTGCATTTGCCGTGATTTATCCGCGAATCCCGGAGTGCAGCGCAAGAATTGCTTAACTGTTTGGCAACCCGGGCGACCTACTCTCGACCTCTGCATTGATGCGTAAACGGCCGCACGTCCAAAAACGTCGTGAGCACATGCTCTTAGCCAGAATGGCAAGGTCGAGAGTGCCTTCCGTCGAGAGCATGCTCAGGCTGACCAAAAACTAAGACGAACCTCCGGTTGTAGGGCATAATTTGGCCTTACCGGTGGGGAAATGAGACCGATCTGACGGGGAAGTCCATGCTTCGCACAACCATCGCTTCGTCGCGCACCCTTCGTGTGTGCGTACTGGGACTTGCAACCATCAGCATTGCTGTCGCCTTTACGGTCGACACAGCCGACGCCCGCCGCCGCCACAAGTCGAAGAGCCACGTCGCCCGGGTGTCGAGTTACAACCCGGCTTTCGCAACCATCATGGTCGATGGCAATTCGGGCGCCGTGCTGCAGGCGACCAATCCCGACGCGCTGCGCCATCCGGCATCGCTCACCAAGATCATGACGCTGTATATGCTGTTCGAGAAGCTCGAACAGGGCAAGCTCACGCTCGACACCGAGATGGACGTGTCGCAGCACGCCTCGATGCAGTCGCCGACCAAACTCGGCCTGCGGCCCGGACAGACTCTGCGTGTCGAGGACGCCATCAAGGGCCTCGTGACCCGCTCGGCGAACGATGCCGCCGTCGTCATCGCCGAAGCGATTGCCGGCGACGAAGACGATTTCGCCAAGGCGATGACCCGCAAGGCGCGCGCGCTGGGCATGAGCCGCACCGTGTATCGCAACGCCTCCGGGCTGCCGGATGACGCCCAGGTCACCACGGCCCGCGACCAGTCGGTACTCGGCCGCGCCATCCAGGATCGTTTCCCGCGCTATTATCGCTATTTCGCCACCGCCTCCTTCAATTTTCGCGGCAAGAACATCCGCAACCACAATCGCCTGATCGGCTCGGTCGAAGGCGTCGATGGCATCAAGACCGGCTATACCCGCGCCTCCGGCTTCAACCTGGTGTCGTCGATGAAGCGCGGCAATCGCCATCTGGTTGGCGTCGTGCTGGGGGGCCGCAGCGGCGGATCGCGTGACGCCGCCATGCGCACGCTGCTGGCCGACAATCTCGACAAGGGCGCCACCCGCCGTGCCGTCGCTGCCATCACCGAGCGCAGCCCGGCCGATGCCGCCACCGAGGTTGCCGAAGTCGAGGCAAAGTCGCGTCCGACCGAGACCAAGCAGATGAACGGCGCGATTCAGGTGGCTTCGGCTGCACCGCCCTCGGCCGAGCCGGAGCCGGTTGCGGCCCCGGCCCGTCCGGCCGCCGCTGCCGCGATCCCCAATCGCTCCTTCCTGGCCGCGGCGACCGCCGCCGTTCCCCCGGCATCGGTGCCGAATGCCCGTAAGCCCGAGCCCGCGCTGAACAGCGGCGTGATCCGCTCCGAACCGATCGCGACGATTCCCGGCGCCGCTGAACCGATGAAGCCGGTCCGCGTCCGCACCGTTCAGGTCAAGTCGGGCCAGTATCGCGTAGCTTCGGCGGGTGGCGAAACGCCTGTGGCTACGAGCTCGGTCGCCGCGCAAGAGGCCCGATCGCCCGAAACCACCAACTCGCTCTATGCCCGCTCGGAAATGCCGCGCCAGCCTGCCGGCCACGGCACCGGCAACGGCATCCTCGGCGTATTGCCCGCATCCGGCGCCGCCCCTGGCGGGACAGCGATGGCTTATGCGGCCCCTGCTGCCGTTCCCGCACCGAACCCTGCCCCGCAGGCGGTGCAACAGGCCGGTTCGATAAAGCCTGCCACGGCACATACCGGCTGGATCATCCAGGTCGGTGCGCTGGGCAGCGAAGGTGAAGCCAAGACCCGCCTCGACGCTGCCCGTGACAGTGCCCGCAATGCGCTGGGCAAGGCCGACCCATTCACCGAAACCGTCGGTAACGGCTCGCGCAAGCTGTACCGGGCACGTTTCGCCGGCCTCGACCGCGATCAGGCCGAAGCAGCCTGCAAAACGCTGAAGCGCTCGGACATTCCCTGCATCACCATCAAGAACTGAGCAGAGCCAGCAACGCGTCAACCAAGCCGCGCTCAACGACACGACGGCCGGGACCATGTCCCGGCCGTTTTGCGTTTCAGGATGAATAAATCCTGTACCCGCAACCTCTCGTCAAGAAATCCGGGCTACAAAAATAGACGGGAATTGATCGATCACGCCGGCCAACGGCGGACGACGGGGCGTCCCACAGAGAACGGAAGCAACTCACAGTCGGTAGCGTAAAGCGTTCTGGAGTTAGCTGCGATGCGTGCGAAGCAGAGTATCCTTGGCCTCGTTGACCCGAGCCGCCAGATACGTCGAACCCCCTTGGTCGGGATGAAGTTTCTTCATGAGGGAGCGGTGCGACCTGCTGATCTCGTCACGGCTCGCCCCCGGCTTCACGCCAAGGATCTGATAGGCCTCCTCGTCCGACATTTTGCCCGACGCCGCGCGGCCGTCGTTCCGCCCTGCCGCGTTGCCCTGCGCGTATTGACGCCAGCCGGGAAACCGGCGGTCAAGCTGAGCTTCGGCCATGCCGCCGCCGAACGGCGCCCAGCCCAGCAGGCCGGCGCCAAATAGCCCGACGGGGATCGCCACCCATAATTCGCCCCGCAATCCGGTGAAGGCCGCCGCCGCCAGGCAGAGCACGCCGCCGGCGATTTTGACGGCCCGCGCCAGCAACGCCGGATTCGCCGAGCGAAGCGTCTGCAACAGCATATAGAGGACGAATACGGCGACAGCGCCGGCAATGAGCGTGGGCATATGCGATCCATAGTCGGTTGCACGCAGGCTGGGAAGCGACACGATGCAGCGCCGTCAGCGGAACAACGCGACATTGCGCGCGGTACGCGATGGAAATGGTGCCGGCAGAGAGGATTGAACTCCCGACCTTCGGTTTACAAAACCGCTGCTCTACCGCTGAGCTATGCCGGCTCCAGGGATCGTCGGGTGCACCGTGCGAAGGCCCGTTTGGGGGCGCCTCCGGATGCTTGATCCTGCGTTGCGCCGTCCATTATCAGAGTTGTCGGCACGGGGCTACTGGCCAGCGAAAGCTTCCGGTTTTTCCACCGGGATCTCGCTTTTGCTTCGCCCGCTCACAGCCGGCCGCAGAGCAAAAGCACGTTGACCGCGCAGGCTGCCAGCAGCGCCACCGTCAGCGCCGTCTGAATGCCGTTGCACCAGATATGGTTGATCATTCTCATCGCCCACAGACCATCGGGCGATTCTAGCGAAAGAGTCTCGCAGCTTATTTTCGCGCGGATTCAGAACTCGTTTACCTTCGATTCCGCATCCCCGCCATCGCAACCGGCCAGCAAAAAGGCCGGCTTGAAGCCGGCCTTTCGCCCGAACCGGATGGTCGGTTCGTCTCTGCAATCGTCCTGGCGAACCGCTTAGTAGCGAGCGACCATCGGGCCACCCCAGCCGAAGCGATAGTTCAGGCCGGCCTTGATGGTGTGCTCGTCGTTGTTGAAGCTGGTCGAGCCAGCCGGGAATGCGGTCGAGGTGAGCGTGGTGTTGCCGAAATTGTAGTACTGATACTCGATCTTGCCCGACCAGTTCGGCGTGAACATGTATTCCAGACCGCCACCGACGGTGTAGCCGTCCTTGCTGTTACCATCGACTGCGATCGGCGTCGCGCCGATCGGCGCCGTCACGACCAGATCGTTGTTGCCGCGCCAGGCGTAACCGCCCTTGGCGTACAGCATGGCCGGACCCCAGGTGTAGCCGATCCGACCAGTGACCGAGCCGAGCTCGCTGTTGTTGCCGGTGACGGTGGTGCCGTTCGGATACAGGAAGCCGGTGTTGTTGCTGCCCATCCAGCTATAGTTCGCCTCGATGCCGAGCACCCAGTTGGTGGCGAACTGATAGTCGTAACCGCCCTGCACGCCGCCCATGAAGCGACCGCTGTCGCTGGTCAGGCTGTTGCTGTCGCCGAACGCGCCACCCACGTGACCACCGATATAGAAGCCGGTCCAGTTATACGCCACACCCGGTGCGGTGTAGGCCGGCGCCTGGGTGGAGGTGCGAGCCGGCAAATCGGCCGCGAAGGCCGAGGTGGAAGCGGCAGCGAGGGCCACGATCGCCGACGCGCTCAGCAAAAACTTGTTCATGAGAAGTCCCCTGTGTTGCGTTGTTACGGTCATAAAACAAGGTGGCGGTAATTTGGTTGCTTCGGGGCGTTCCACGTCATGATGATGATTTTCGAGTGCGACAAAGTCGCAACACTTGGGTTCCCGTTCGTGCAGCATCCATCGATGGAACTGACCGTTCGCAACGGTCGAAATGCCGCCGGATCGCTGCAGCCGAAGCTTACGTCTAGCCGCTTAATCCGCGCAAAAGCGTTCACATCGTGCGGCCAAATTGTGGCGGCGTGTGGCTACCAATTCCGGCCCGATCCGCGGCGCAGAGAGGCGTCAGCGCGTCATTTTCTCCATCTCGGGAAACGGCTGATACGTGGCGCCGGCGCAAATCTCGGCGCTGTTGTCGACCACGCGATCGAGACGTCCGTCGACGAAGGCGATGCCGCGTTCCTGCACCGGGGCGTAGCGGCCGTTAAAATCTTTCGCGGCATAACGCACGCAGGCGACGTAGCGCATATTGCCGCCGACCGAACGCTGCACGGGTTCGGCGAGGCTGGCGCCGCGGACGCCGACGGGATCGTTGAGATAGGTGCGCAGGAACGCGAGCAGATCGGTGCGGTAACTGGTCGGAAATGGCTGCGGGCCATTCGCGCTCTCGACGAAGCTGACATTACCGCTCGGGCCGGAGCAGGCGCCCAGGCCCGTCGCGGCGGATCCCACGGCGATCGCCACCAGGGCCGCGCGCATCGTCTGCAATTTCAATCTCATCCAAACCGCCCTACGAAGTCAGGCGAGTCCTAGACGGTTCGGGCCGCGAAGGGAATTCGCAACGCGGTGATGGCGCAGGCACGCGCGAATACCGTCGGCGTGATCGATCATGCGGGAATGGACGCTGCTGCGCGGGGTTTCTTCCATGTTCACAACTGCGGGCTTCCATGCCAGACTATCCCCCGCTGCAACCAGGAGCGCTGCCATGATGAAGGCTTCGATGAAGACGACTTCGATGAAGACCACTTCGATAAGCACCACGTCCCTGACCCGGCTCACCACGCTGGCTGTGCTCGCGGCGGTGATGGCCGCCTCGCCGGCCGCACTCACCACCGCATTCGCCGCCGGCAACGAAACGCCGTCATCGCCGCCGCCGTCAGACGCGAAGAAGGGCAGCAAGGACAAGAAGCATCACGAGACCCGGCCCGACACGCGCGCCTTTCTCGATGGCTACCGTTCCGCCTATGCCACCATCTATGACAAGCACGACTACACCTCGGCCATCGCGCAGCTGAAGGCGCTGCAGCAGGACGATCGCGCCGACGTCGCCAATCTGATTGGCTATTCCTATCGCAAGCTCGGCGACTACAAGGTGTCGCAGGCTTATTACGAGCGCGCACTGAAAGCCGATCCGAACCACGCCCGCACCTGGCAATATTACGGATTATGGCAGGTCGAACAGGGCAATCGCGATCAGGCGCAATATCATCTCGGCAGACTGGCCGCGCTCACCGGCACCGACTCCGCCGAATACAAATCCCTCGCCGGCGCGCTGGCGCAGGCACCGGGCACCGGGCTCACCTACTGATCCCGTTCGCGGATCAGTTCAAAGCCGGCATGTGCCTGCGGGCCATGCCGGCTTTTTGCTGGCATCGCCCGCTTAATCAATCGGCCCCTGCCCCCTCGACAGAGCGCCTCGAACTGCCGTTAAGTGCGGCTCGACAACGCCTGCCCGGTCGCTCCCGACCGCGGCACCACCGAGCCTGAGGCCCGCGATCCCGATGACCACCACCAAGCGCCTCGACCGGATCGCCTTCGTCGCCAGCAACAGCGAGGAATCGCAAGCGGCCCTGCAGCAGCTGACGCAGATTTACGGCAATGACGATCCCGAGCAGGCCGACGTCATCGTGGCGCTCGGCGGCGACGGCTTGATGCTGAAGACGCTGCACGACCACATGCGCACGGGCAAGCCGATCTACGGCATGCATCGCGGCACCGTGGGCTTTCTGATGAATGAATTCTCTACCGTCGATCTGCGCGCCCGCCTCGACGCCGCGCGCGAAACGCTGATCAATCCGCTGCTGATGCGCGCCACCGATGCCTCCGGCCGCGTGCACATCCACCACGCCATCAACGAGGTCTCGCTGTTCCGCCAGACCCATCAGGCGGCGCGGCTGCGCATCATGATCGACGAACAGGAGCGCATGGCCGAGCTGGTCGCCGACGGCATCCTGATCGCCACCCCGGCCGGCTCCACCGCCTATAATCTCTCCGCACAGGGCCCGATCCTGCCGATCAACGCGGCGCTGCTGGCGCTGACGCCGATCTCGGCGTTCCGCCCGCGGCGCTGGCGCGGCGCGCTGCTGCCGAACAAGGCCTTCGTGGTCATCGAGGTGCTGGAAGGCGACAAGCGCCCGGTGGCCGCCGTCGCCGATCACGACGAAGCCCGCGACGTCCGCCGCGTCGAGGTGATCTCCGACCGCACCATCGCCATGCGCATGCTGTTCGACCCCGGCCACAGCCTCGAAGAACGCATCATCAGCGAGCAGTTCAGTTATTGAGGACGTCTCACCTCGTCTCGTCGCATGCCGCTTAAGGCGTGGATAGCCGGAACAGGTCCGGCCGTGACGTGGATAGACGGGCGATACCGGTCAGGGGCAACGAACGTCGTCACCCCACGTCCCCTCAACCCTTCCTTAACCGCCACAGCCCTATGGTTAACGCTGGGTAACATCCCTGCCCGGCTCGAGCCTGACCATGTTCCGTGTCGACTTCAACAAGCTGCGCTTTCTGATCTGCGACGACAATCCGCATATGCGGCGCATTCTGCGCACGCTGCTGCATTCGTTCGGCGCGCGCGAAGTGTATGAGTCCGAGGACGGCGCCACCGCGCTGGAAATGTACAGCCACTACGTGCCCGACATCGTCATCGCCGATTGGGCGATGCCGATTTTCGACGGGCTGGAGCTGACGCAGATGATCCGGCAGCCGGATTCCAAGGGCAATCCCTATGCGCACATCATCATGCTCACCGCGCATTCGGAAAAGCGCCGCGTCACCATGGCGCGCGATGCCGGCGTCACCGAGTTTCTCGCCAAGCCGATTTCCGCCAAGGGACTGTATCAGCGCATCATGAGCGTGGTCGCGCATCCCCGCCCCTTCATCAAGACGCGCAATTATTTCGGCCCCGACCGCCGCCGCAACACCACCGTGGCCTATATCGGCCCGGAGCGTCGCAATGGCGGCGAAGCGGAAGTGCTGCAGCAACCCTCGCTGCTCGATAAAGCCCGCGTCGGCAGCTAGTCTCGGAGCATCGTGATGGCCAAGGATACCAAGGACAAATCGACGGCTCCCAGGATCGAGACCTTCGCCGATCATGCGGTGATCACGCCGCACAACACCCTGAAACATGCGATCCGCAGCACCGGCTCGGGCCGCGGCGCAAGCGACGGCGACGATCCCGTGGCGCGCGCGGAATCGGCGCTGGCCGGCCTGTCCGGCGAATTCAAGAGCTGGATGCATGCCGAATGCGACCGTCTCGCTGCCGCCCATGCCGCCGTCAGGGCCAAGGGCTTCACGACGTTGACGCGCGGCGAATTGTTTCGCGCCGCCCATGACATCAAAGGCGACGCGCCGACCTTCGGCTTTCCCGCCGCCGGCGTGGCGGCGGACAGCCTGTGCCGCCTCATCGAGCATGCGCCCGATCTCGACGCCGTGCCCGCCGGCCTGATCCAGCTGCATATCGATGCCGTGCAGGCCATCGTGCGCGAGCACAACACCATCGAGACCGCCGGCGTGGCCGACGAACTCTGCGCCCGCCTGCGCGCGGTGGCGGATGATTATCTGGCGGAAGCGAACAAGGATCGGCCGGAGCATCTGGATGCGCTCGCCGTACCGAGCATCGCGCCGACGAACTGATTCCACTCTCGGGCCTTCATCCTGAGGAGCGCGCAGTTGCGCGCGTCTCCTTGCGAATGGCGGAGCCATTCGCTGGGGATGGCTGCGATCTCTCGGCCAGACCAGCTCATGGTTCGAGACGGCGCGAAAGCGCGCCTCCTCACCATGAGGGGCAGAGACTAACGCTACGCCGCGATCGCCTGATACGTATACACGTCCTCTTGCGTCTCATCTTGCGCATCTGCCGCATACGCATCCGAGTCTACCTCTGCGGCCATGCCCTGCTGTGCGAGTTCGTCGCAGAACACACGCGCTTCCTCGCGGGCGGATTCGGTGGCGAAACGGCGCAGCAGGATCAGCAGCGGCTCCGATGCCGCGGCGTCGGCTTCACAGGTGGTCAGCACCCGCTCGACCATGCGGCGGCGCAGACGCACGGCGCCGCCCACCGAGCCGACGAAGCCGATCTCGTCGCGCGCGGCCAATGCGGCGCGGAACGCGGAGAATGTCGAGGCCGGCAGCCCTGCGCGGGCCAGCAGCGCATTGATGCTGTGATCGGCGCCGTCTTCCACCAAAGCGGCTACGCGGCGCTCTGGCAGCCCGGACAGCACCACCAGCGCCTGATCGAACAGCGCCAGATTGCCCGACAGCAGCGCCCGCAGGATCAGGCCCGCGGTGAGCTGGCCGGCATCGCGCAGATGCTGCACGAGATCGCGCATCTCCTCGCCGCGCGAACGTGCCGCGATGTTCACCGTGGAGCGCGCCATGGCCTCGTCGACCGCGCGCTCCGCGCGCTCCTGCGACAGCCAGTTGCGCGCCACCACGAAGCGGGTCAGCGTATCCGACAGTTTGGCGACCAGCGCATGGCGCGTCTTGGCGGGCAGACCGTCGAGCGCCAGCATCGCCTCGCGAATCGCCGCCAGATGACCGTGGCGGGCGACGATGCGGTCCCACGAGAACGGCGCCAGTTCGGCGTATGGATTTTCGATCAGCTCCAGCGCGGCCGCTGCGGAGCCGACTTCGGCGATCGCCGCCGACACCGATGGCGGCAGCATGACGCGGCGCGCCACCGCGCATTGCAGATCGCTATTGCCGGTGGCGACGATATCGACCAGATCGGCATCGATCAGCTGCGGCGAATGTTCGAGCACGGGCATAGCGACGCAGGCCTGATCGGCCGCCAGGGCGCGCACGATGGCGGGCGGCGCCGACGGTGCGCGGGCGAACACCTCGGCCATGGCCTGGCGCACCAGCGGCGACGCATCGTCGAGCAACATCAGCAACGCGCCTTCGGCTGCGATGCGATCGTCGTCCGACAGATCGGAGAAAATGAAGGCCCGCGCCAGCGAGCGCGTCGCCTCAGCACGTTCGCTCGGAGGAGCGGTACGAACCCAACTGATGAACTGCCGAACGATCATGTCCTGCCGGCCTACGCAACAGACGACATCGGAACGCGATGCCCACGGTCAGGAAAAATAAACCATGGCACTTAACAAAGGGTTCACCATAACCGGCTGGGTTTGTTGAGGTTTTGTTAAGGGAACGATGGTGGGGCGGACGCCTGCCTTGCGACGTCCGCAGCGACGCGGTCACCAGCGCCATCACCAAGACGGATGCGCGCTTCCCTCATGGTGAGGAGCGCGCCTCTTGCGCGCGTCTCGAGCCATGGCGTCAAGCGACCCTCCTTCGAGACGCGATCAAAGACGATCGCTCCTCAGGATGAGGGCGGAGTTTGAATTGCCGATCCAACACAATGTAAATTGCTTTAGCTGGAGAACGCGCCGGAGCGATCGCTGAACAGATCGAGCGGCCTCGGGGTGCCGACATCGGGCGCCTTAGGCAATGCACTCGCTACCGTGTTGGAGGTCAGTGAATTGCGGTTGCCCCACAGCTCCTGCACCGCCGGCGAGATCGGCTGGCTGCGATCGCCGCCCTGGAACAGCGAGCGGAACATGGGCGGCTCCGGCGCGGGCGACGCGTTGCCACCGGCGAAGCTCGCGACCTGCACCGAATTGAGATCAGGAAAGCGCGACAGGAAAGTCGCGTTCGATGCGACGGACGATGCCACCGGTGCCACGGCCTGCGCGGTGGTGACGCCGGCTACAGCCATCGCGCTCGCGGTGGCGGTCGAATTGGCCGCAGACGCGTAGCGCGACGACAACACGCCATAGACCTGCGAGACGCTGCGCGCGGCGCCGCTCTGATCATAGAAGATCGACCGGTTGGCCGCGGCGGCATTGGGAAACAGCGCGGCGCCCGATGCAGTCGGATTCTGCACCGCGTTGTTGATCAGCTTGGACGCGCCACTGACGCCCATGAAATGCGCCATATAAAGTTCGGCGTCGTTGGGGCGGCGGCCGATCTCGCCGCTGAGCTTGAAGCTGTTGGATTGCGTGAGCACACCGGCCATCGCCGAGCTCGCCACCGGATCGTCGCGCAGATTGAGGATCGCGGCCTTGGCAGCGGGATCGCTGACCGAATAGCTGCCCGACGGCGACTTGGTGATGGCATCGGCATATTCGCCGTAGCCGAGCTGGCTGCCGGCTTCCTTGACCGTGCCGAGCCAGGTCTGCTCGATGAACTGGAACAGCCCCTTGGCGGAGGACGTGGAAGCCGTGGCCTTCGGATCGAAATTGGATTCCATCTTTGCGGTGGCGAGCAGATATTCGAAGCTGGTGCCGGTGACGCCCGCAGCATTCTTGATCGCGCCCGCCACCTGGCTGCGCGTCGCATTCACCGCGAAAAGATTGGTCGCCTCGACCGCCATGCTCTGCCCCGCTTCCGCGCCGGGCAGCCCGAAATTCGGACGCCGTCAGTCACGCTGAAGCTCCAGACACAGTGCAGCAATCATGGTTAATCGGCGATTAACAAGGCTTAAGAGATCATTTATAGACCGCGGCCGGATCGAACACTTGGTCCGCATCGACGAACGACACTTTGGCCGCGCCGTCGTCGCCGCGGGTGATGGCGCGGTAAAAGCAGGAGCGCCGGCCGGTGTGGCAGGCCGCGCCGCCGATCTGTTCGACCTTGATCCAGATCGCATCCTGATCGCAGTCCATCCGCATTTCGGCGACACGCTGGGTCTTGCCGGAGCTCTCGCCCTTGCGCCACAGCGCTTTGCGCGAGCGGCTGTAATACCAGGCGTCGCCGGTCTCGACGGTCTTGCGCAGCGCCTCGTCATTCATATGCGCGACCATCAGCACGTCGCCATTGGCGACATCGGTGACGACGGCGGGGACAAGGCCGGCCGCATCGAATTTCGGGGTGAGCGCGAGGCCTTCGTCGAGGGCGTGATCGTGGGACACGGGAGGTCTCTCAATAAAAATCGGGCGCATGATGCGCCCGATGGTTTAGCACCGAATCGAGATCAGATCGCGTTCAGCGCGACTGCGACTGGATCATCGACATGAACCGCGCCTGTTCGGCGGGGTTGTCACGGAAGTTACCGGTGAAGCGGGTCGTGAAGGTGCGGGAGCCTTCCTTGCGAATGCCGCGGGCCGACATGCAGGTATGCTCGGCCTCGACCATTACGGCGACGCCGCGCGGCTTCAGCACTTCGTCCACCGCTGCGGCCAGCTGCGCCGTCAGATGTTCCTGGGTCTGCAGACGGTGGCCGAAAATATCGACCAGGCGTGCCAGCTTGGACAGCCCAACCACGCGCTCGACCGGCGTATAGGCAATATGCGCCTTGCCGTAGAATGGCATCATGTGATGCTCGCAATGAGACACGAAGCCCATGTCGCGGATCAGCACGAAATCGTCATAGCCGGCAGTCTCGCCGAACGTCTTGTTGAGGACTTCGGCGGGACACTGGTGCCCTCGCGTTCGGTATTCTCACCAATATAAGCGAGCAGCGTCTGCACCGCCTTCTCAGCCTCGGCGCGCGAGGGGCGATTCTGATCGGGGTCGACTGCGGCGGCCAAAAATTCCGAAGGATCGAGCTGCGCCGGGCGGAACTCTTTCTTGGCGCCATCGCCAGCTTTGCCACCGTCGGGCGCATTGCGCATGGGTTTGATCACGGCGTCCATCTTCACTCCGTTCGACCGGCCTGACAATGGCCGGAGGTGTCACCGGGCAGACGGGCGGAACACCGCCAGACGCCTGAGTCCGTCCAAAACGATCTATCGAGTAACATCACCAGCGCCGCAATGGCTTCTCAAATTCCGGCGATCCAGCGACCCCCGGCATTCTTTCGCCGGGACGCATCCCTATATATGGTTCCTCGCCAGCTCGCCAAGAGCAGAGCCCGGTGATCAAATCCGGACTCGGCGGCAAAGTTAAGGGCCGACCACGATGCTGAATGACATCTACAACAAGCGCATCATCGAACTCGCCGGTAATATACCGCGCCTCGGCCGCCTGCCCGCGCCCGATGCCAGCGCCACCGCTCACTCAAAATTGTGCGGCTCGACGGTGAAGATCGATCTCGCAATGGACGGTGACGTGGTGACCGACTTCGCCCATGACGTGAAGGCGTGCGCGCTCGGCCAGGCCTCGTCCGCGATCATGGCGCAGCATGTCGTCGGCTCCACCGCCGAAGAATTGCGGACCCTGCGCGAGACCGTACGAAAAATGCTGAAGGAAAACGGTGCGCCGCCGCAGGATGCCAAATGGGCGGACATCGCCGCTCTCGAGCCGGTGCGGGACTACAAGGCGCGGCATGCCTCGACACTGCTCACATTCGACGCAGTGGTCGATGCCATCGGCCAGATCGAGGCCAAATCGGGCAATCTCGAACACGGTCCGGCCTGAGCCCGGGCCGGTATCACTTGGCGGCGACCGAGTCACCGCCGGTCGGCACGCTGACCGCCGCCGTCTGTGTGCCCGCCACAGCCGCAGCCATGGGGGCCTCGTCTTTGGCTCCACTGATGAAGCGATCC